>NZ_QGKR01000309.1 GCF_003172955.1 Micromonospora acroterricola
GCCTGGCCCGGCCCGACGCGGCCGGGCGTGGGGCCGTGGCGGGGCGTGGCGCGGTTCGGCGTACCGGCTAGCCTCGACGGGTGGCAACCGCGCTGGTGATCGAGAACGACCCGACGGACGACCTGCGCCGACTGGGTGAGTGGCTGACCGAGGCCGGGCTGGAGCTGTGGGTGGTCCGCCCGCACGCCGGCGACGAGCTGCCCGCCGACCTGGAGGGGTACGCGGCGCTGGTGGTGCTCGGGGGCGAGCAGCAGGCGTACCCGCTGCCGGACGGCTCGCCCGGCGCACCCTGGTTCCCGGCGGTGGAGGGGCTGCTGCGCAAGGCGGTCCGCTACCGGGTGCCCACCCTGGCCGTCTGCCTGGGCGCGCAGCTGCTCGCCACCGCGCACGCCGGGCTGGTCGAGCGGAGCCCGTCCGGGCCGGAGGTCGGCCCCGGCGTGGTCGGCCGGCGGGACGCCGCCGAGAGTGACCCGCTGTTCCGGTACGTGCCGCTGATCCCGGACGTGCTCCAGTGGCACTCCGACGAGATCACCGAGCTGCCCCGGGGCGCCACCCTGCTGGCCGCCTCCACCCGCTACCCGAACCAGGCGTTCCGGCTCGGCGACCGGGCCTGGGGGCTGCAGTTCCACATCGAGTGCGACACCGCGATGATCGCCGACTGGGCCGTCGACTCGACTCTCCTCGCCGACCTGGGCTACGACCCGGAGCTGGTGGTGGCCGCCTGCGCCTCGGTGATGGCCGACGTCGAGGAGGTCTGGCAGCCGTTCGCCGCCCGGTTCGCCGCGCTGGCCCTCGGCGAGCTGGACGACAGCACGACGCGGCGCGGCCTGCCGCTGCTCGGGCACTGATGAGCCGGCCGACCAGGGCGCAGGGGCGACTCGCCCGGTACGGCTTCGGCACCGCCGAGGGCGACGGCGAGGCACGCGCCGCCGACCTGCTCGGCCCGGACGGGCTGCGGTTGTGGCAGCCGGCCGAGCAGGAGCCGGTGGACGAGCCGGCCGGGGAGCTGCTCGCCGCGCTGTCCCGGGCCGCCGACCCGGACCTGGCGCTGCGCCAGCTGCACCGCATCGCCGAGGCGGAACGCCGTACGAGCGGCGACACCGCAGCCGGGTCGCCGCTGCTCGCGGACCTGCACGCCGATCCCGGGCTGCGGCGGCGGCTGATCGCGGTCCTCGGCGCCTCGTCGGCGCTCGGCGATCACCTGGTGGCCCATCCGGAACACTACGAGGCGCTGCGCACCGCCCCGGACGGGCTCGCACCGACGGCCGAGGGCCGGCTGGAGCAGACCGGTGACGGCAACCCGGTGGCGGTGCTGCGTGCCGCGTACCGGCTGGCCCTGCTGCGGATCGCGGCGGCCGACCTCACCGGCGGACGCGGCCTGGAGCAGACCATGGCCGCGCTCTCCGCGCTGGCCGACGCGACGCTGACCGCGGCGTACGAGATCGCCGTCGCGGAGCTGCCGGAAGGCACGGCCCGGCCCCGGCTCGCCGTGGTGGCGATGGGCAAGTGCGGCGGCGACGAGCTGAACTACGTCTCCGACGTGGACGTGATCTTCGTGGCGGCCGAGGACGGCGACCTGGCCGCGGCCACCACCGTGGCGACCCGGCTGATCCAGGTCTGCGGGCTGGTGGCCTGGCCGGTGGACGCCGCGCTGCGCCCGGAGGGCAACCGGGGCCCGCTGGTGCGTACCCTCGCCAGCCACCTGGCCTACTACCGGCGGTGGGCGCGCACCTGGGAGTTCCAGGCCCTGCTCAAGGCCCGCCCGGCCGCCGGCGACCTGCCGCTGGCCCAGGAGTGGATCGACCAGCTCGCGCCGCTGGTCTGGCGGGCGGCGGAACGGCCCGAGGCGGTCGAGGACGTCCGCGCCATGCGCCGGCGGATCATCGACAACATCCCGCCGAAGGAGCTGGAACGCGAGATCAAGCGCGGCTCCGGCGGGCTGCGCGACATCGAGTTCGCCGTCCAGCTGTTGCAGCTCGTGCACGGTCGGGTCGACGAGTCGCTGCGGGTCCCCGGCACCATCCCGGCGCTGCGCGCGCTGGTCGCCGGCGGCTACGTCGGTCGTGCCGACGGCGAGGCGCTGCTGCGCGGCTACCGGTTCCTGCGCGGCGTCGAGCACCGTCTCCAGTTGCAGGGCCTGCGCCGCACCCACACGGTGCCCACCGAGCCGGCCGCGCTGCGCTGGCTCGCCGCCGCGCTGGGCTACACGGCCACGCCGGGGCGCAGCGCCGTGGAGAGCTTCCGGGCCGAGTGGGTCACCCACGCCGCCGAGGTACGCCGGCTGCACGCCAAGCTGCTGTACCGGCCGCTGCTGGAGTCGGTCGCCCGGGTCCCGGCCGACGGGCTACGGCTCACCCCGGAGGCGGCGCGGCACCGGCTGGAGATCCTCGGCTTCGCCGACCCGGCGGGAGCGCTGCGCCACCTCCAGGCCCTCACCGGCGGGGTCAGCCGCACGGCGGCCATCCAGCGCACCCTGCTGCCGGTGCTGCTCAGCGAGTTCGCCGACGCGCCGGAGCCGGACCGAGGGCTGCTCAACTACCGGAAGGTCTCCGACAAGCTGGGCAGCACCCCCTGGTACCTGCGGCTGCTGCGCGACGGCGGCCCGGTCGCCCGGCGGCTGGCGCGGGTCCTCGCCCTCTCCCGGTACGTCGCCGACCTGCTCGCCCGGGACCCGGAGGCGCTGCGGCTGCTGGCCGAGGAGAACGAGCTGGCGCCGCGCCCGCGCGACGTGCTCCGGGAGGGGTTCCTCGCGGCGGCGGCCCGGCACACCGACCCGGTCGAGGCCACCCGGGCGGTGCGGGCGTTGCGCCGCCGGGAGCTGGTCCGGGTGGCCTGCGCCGACGTGCTCTGCCGGGCCGGTTCGCTCGCGCCCACCCCCACCCGTGCCGACGGCGGGAAGCGGCAGGCCCCCGGGCTGGGCGACATCACGGCGGTCGGCACGGCACTCGCCGACGTCACCGACGCCACCCTGGCCGCCGCGCTGCGGGCCGCCCGGGCCAGCCAGCCCGCGCCGCCCGGGCTGCGGTTCGCGGTGATCGGCATGGGCCGGCTCGGCGGGTACGAGTCGAACTACCTCTCCGACGCCGACGTGCTCTTCGTCTACGACCCGCCCTCCGGGAGCAGCGAGAGCACGGCCAGCGCCGCCGCGCACGCGATCGCCGAGGAGCTGCGCCGGCTGCTCGGCATGCCGGCGCCCGACCCGCCGCTCGGCGTCGACGCCGACCTGCGCCCCGAGGGCCGGCAGGGTCCGCTGGTGCGCAGCCTCGCCGCGTACGCGCAGTACTACGCCCGCTGGTCCCGGGTGTGGGAGGCGCAGGCGCTGCTGCGGGCCCGGTTCGTCTGCGGCGACGCGGACCTGGGCGCCGAGTTCGAGGCGATGATCGACCCGGTGCGCCACCCGGCCGAGGGACTCACCCGCGAGCAGATTGTCGAGATTCGCCGGATCAAGGCCCGGGTGGAGACCGAGCGGCTGCCCCGGGGCGCCGATCCGGCGACCCACACCAAGCTGGGTCGCGGCGGGCTGGCCGACGTGGAGTGGGCGGTGCAGCTCGTCCAGCTCCGGCACGCCGGGGCGGTTCCGGCGCTGCGCGGCACGCGTACCCTCGACGCGCTCGCGGCCGCCGAGCGGGCCGGCCTCGTCGACCCGGCGGACGCCGCGGAGATGGCGGCCGGCTGGTCCCTGGCCGCCCAGGTCCGCAACGCGCTGATGCTGGTCCGGGGCCGGGCCGGCGACCAGCTGCCCCGGCACGGGGTGGAGCTGGCCGGGGTGGTCGAGCTGCTCGGCCGGGACGACCCGGGGGAGTTCCTCGACGAGTACCTGCGCGTCGGCCGCCGCTCCCGCGCCGCCGCCCAGCGTGTGCTGGAGGCGTGAGCGGAGCGTCAGCTGCCGAGGGTGTACTCGCCGGGGCGAGGGACGGTGACGGTGGTCCAGTCCCCGGCGGCGGTGACGGTGGCACCACCGGACGCGGCGAGCCAGCGACTGTGCCGGACCCGGACCGGGATCGGACCGGCGGTCGGGGCGCGGAAGGTGACCGTCGCGCCGTCGGCGCGGACCAGTTCGGCGGGGGCGGCGACGAGTGGCGTCGGCTCGGCCACCGCCCACACCCGCCAGTGCGGGCCGGACCAGACCGGCGTCAGGTACGGCAACCCGCCCTCCACCAGCTCGGCCTCCGCGCGCCCCACCCAGGACAGCGGGGCGTCCGGCACCGCCACGTACTGCACGGCGTTCTCCGCCAGCCAGTCCCGGTAGCTGGCCGGGGTCAGCGGTACGCCGGTGCCGGCCGCGCCGGGCACGGTGGTGAAGAACAGCGGGTTGCGGTCGATGTCGGCCTGGCGCAGCCAGCCCCGGGCCAGCGGCACCTCGCCCAGCCGGGCCGCCTCCCAGTAGTTGCGGGTCGGTGGCACCTCGACCCGGCCGGTGAGCCGCTGCCCGGCCAGGAACTCGCGCAGCGGAGCGTGGTAGCCCGGTGCGCTGGTCGGGTCGCCGATGCTGCGCAGGTCGGCGGGGACCACCGGCGGCTGCCAGACGCAGACCGCCACCAGCAGCGCGGCCAGGCCGGCGCCGCCCAGCAGCCGGGCCCGCCGCCCGGTGGTCGGAGTCGCGCCGCCGGCGGCGCGACTCCGACCACCGGGCGGCGGCGGCCAACACGGGCAACCCGAACATCGTCACCAGGCGGGTCGCGTTCAACCCCACCGGGGTGTGCACCAGGGCGGCGGCGAGCACCCCGGCCGCGGCGAGCAGCGCGCCGGCCCGCACCGGCCGGTACGCCACCAGCGCGGCGACGACCAGGCTGGTCACCACCGCGCGCAGGGCGTCGGTGCGGCTGATGTTCATCCACCCGCCGTCGCCGAAGAGCAGCGCGGTCACCGCCAGCGGCACGGCCGCGGCGACGCCGAGCGCCAGGCCGTCGGCGTACCGGCGGGTGAGCAGCAGCGCGACGCCGGCGAGGCCGACGAAGAGGCCGGCCACCGGGCTGGTCGCCGAGGCCAGCAGCGCGCCCGCCGCGGCGAGCCCGAGCCGCCACCCCGGCCGGTGCGCCCGCCCGTCCGGTACGCCTCGGGTGAGCGCGAGCAGGGCGGCCAGCCCGAACGCGACGCCGAGGGCGTAGGTGACCCGGCCGGAGACCAGGTTGCCGGCCAGCGTCACCACCCCGACCAGGCTGCCGAGCAGCGGCCGGGGCACCCCGCCGCGGACCAGCAGCGCGGCCAGCGCGGCGGCCGACGCGACCAGGGCCAGCGCTCCGGTCACCCGTACGCCGAGCAGCGCCATCAGCGGCTGGGACACCAGGCTGTAGCCGAACTGCTGAACCCCCGCGTACCAGCGCAGGTCCACCGGTGTGGCGCCGTGGGCGGCGAAGAAGTCGGCCCGGGCCACCTGGGCGGCGAGGTCCGAGCCCATCAGCGGCAGGGCCAGCCAGAGCGCGCCGAGCACGGCGGCGGAACCGGTGGCCACCGCCACCACCCGACTGCGCCGCATGCCCACCTCCGTACCGCGACCACCGTACTGGCAGCATGTCGGGCGTGCCTCACCACCTCGCGCGTTGGACCGGACTGGCCGGGTCGACGCTGCTCGCCGTCGCCGCGTTCCTCGGCGGCGCCCTGCCCGGCTCACCCCTGCGCCCCACCCCGGTCAGCATCTGGCAGGGACCGAGGGGGCCGCTGGTCATCGCCGCGTGGCTGGTCGGCACCGCGCTCATGGCCGGCGCCTGGTGGGCGCTGCGTGAGAGGGTGCCGTCGACCCGCTGGGCGTTGGTCACCGTCGGGCTCTGGCTGCTGCCGCTGCTGATCGCGCCGCCGCTGGAGAGCCGCGACGTCTACGCGTACGCCTGCCAGGGCGCCAGCTACGCCGCCGGGATCAACCCGTACGAGCAGGGCGTCTCCGCGCTGCCCTGCCCCTGGCTGGACACCATCTCCTACATCTGGCGGGACACGCCGGCGCCGTACGGTCCCCTGTTCGTGGTGCTCTCCGGGGCGGTGGTCAAGGCCACCGGATCGCTCACCGCCGCGATCGTGGTGTTCCGGCTGATCGCCGTGGCCGGGGTGGCGCTCACCGCGGTCAGCCTGCCGGTGCTCGCCCGCCGGGCCGGTGTGCCGGCCGGTCGGGCGGTCTGGCTGGCGCTGGCCTGCCCCCTGGTCGCCGTGCACCTGGTGTCCGGCGCGCACAACGACGCCCTGATGGTCGGCCTGCTCGTCGCCGGCCTGGCGGTGATCGCCTCCCGACCGGGCCGCACCGGCCCGCTGCTCGCCGGCGGTGTCCTGCTCGGGCTGGCCGCCGCGATCAAGGTGACCGCGCTGGTCGTGGTGCCGTTCGCCGCGCTGGCCGCGATCGTCGGCGGGTACTCGGTCCGGGCGCTGATCCGGCACGGCGGGTGGGTGGTCGGCGGCGCGGTCGCCGTCGTGGCCGGGGTGACCTTCGCCGCCGGCCTGGACTTCGGCTGGGTCGGCGGGCTGGCCCGGGGCGGCGACGTGATCGCCTGGACGTCGCCCTCCACGGCGGTCGGGCAGACCGTCGGCTACCTGGCGGTGCCGTTCGGCGGGCACGTCGACGCGCTGCCGGCGACCCGGGGGATCGGCATGGCGGTGCTCGCGCTGCTGCTGGTCTGGCTCTGGTGGCGGGCCCGCACCCGGGAGCCGCTGTGGCACGCCGCCCTGGCGCTGGCCGCCACGGTCGCCCTGGCGCCCCTGTACCACCCCTGGTACTGGATCTGGCCGCTGGCCGTGCTCGCGGCGACCGCACGGCGGACCGGATGGTTCACCGTGGTCGCCCTCATCTCGTCGTTCCTGGTGCTGCCGGACGGCACCGGGTTGCCCCGCTTCACCAAGTCGGTCGGGGCGCCGCTGATGACGCTGTTGGTGATCGTGCTGGTCATCTGGTTGGTACGGTCGGCTCGGGCGGCCCGGCAGCCGGTCGCTACCGACTGAGGGAAGGTGCGCCGGTGACCGAACCCGGCGCCGCGCCCCGATCCACCGCCACACCCGGCCCACGTGTCGCCCGGTACGCCGGCCTGGTCGGCGCGGTCCTGCTGACCGTGGCCGGCTACCTCGGCGGGGCGCTGCCGGACGCCCCGCTGGGCGCGACACCGGTGTCGATCTGGCGCTCCCCGGGCGGGCCGGCGACGCTCACCTGCTGGCTGGCCGGCACCGCCCTGCTGGCCGGGGCGTGGTGGTCGCTGCGCGCGGGCCCGCCGTCGACCCGGTGGGCGTATGTCACCGCGGGGCTGTGGGCGTTGCCCCTGCTGGTCACGCCGCCGCTGGGCAGCCGGGACGTCTACTCGTACGCCTGCCAGGGCTGGACGTACGCGCACGGCGTCGACCCGTACGCCACCGGGGTCGCGGCGGCCGGCTGCCCGTGGTGGGACGCGGTGGCGCCGATCTGGCGGGACACCCCGGCCCCGTACGGGCCGGTCTTCGTGCTGCTCGCGGCGCTCGCGGTCGGCGTCGGCGGCGGGCTCACCGGCACGGTCGTGACGCTGCGGCTGATCGCCGTGGCGGGGCTGCTGCTGGCGGCGTTCTGCCTGCCCGGGCTGGCCCGCGCGGGCGGGGCGCCGACCCGGCGGGCCGCCTGGCTGGCGCTGGCCACGCCGCTCGTCGGGGTGCACCTGGTGGCCGGGGCGCACAACGACGCGGTGATGCTCGGCCTGCTGCTGTGCGGGCTGCTGGTGGTGATCCGCCGGCCGGGCCGACCTGCGGCGCTGCTGTTCGCCGGTGCGCTGCTCGGGCTGGCGGTCACCGTGAAGGCGAGCGCCGTGGTGGTCGCGCCGTTCGCCGCGCTGGCCGCGGTGCACGGCCGGCACACCGTACGGGCGCTGCTGCGCGACGGCGGCTGGCTCGCCGGCGGGCTGCTCGCCACGCTGCTGGTCACCTCGACGCTGTCCGGTCTCGGGTTCGGCTGGGTGGGTGGGCTGACCCACAGCGGCGACTCCGAGCAGTGGACGTCGCCGCCGACCGCGGTCGGCCTCGTGGTGGACTACGCCGGCGCGCTCATCGGCCGGGACCCGGACGCGGTGCCGGTGGTCCGGGCGGTCGCGCTGGTCCTGCTCGCCGGGGTGCTGGTGGTGCTCTGGTGGCGGGCCTGGCGGGCGCTGCGCACACCGACCGACGTCCGGAGCGGGAGCGAGGCGGCCCGCCCCCGGTTGGCGCTGCGCGGCGCGGCGCTGGCGCTGGTCGCCACCGTCGTCCTGTCCCCGGTCTTCCACCCCTGGTACGCGACCTGGCCGCTGGCGTTGCTCGCGCTCACCCCGGCCCGGACGACCTGGTTCGTGCTGCCGGCCGCGCTCGCCGCCTTCCTCACCCTGCCCGACGGCACCAACGTGGCCCGCTTCACGAAGGCCCCCGGCGCCGTGGCGATGACCGTCCTACTCCTGGCCGTGCTCCTGCGCGCCCCGCACGGGCGCCCCCGACCGCGCTGATCATGAGGTTGGCGGCGCTCTCGATCTCCGAAAGACCCGCCAACTTCATGATCACCGGGGGAGGCGGCCGGGGTGGGGCGGGTGAGGAGCCAGT
>NZ_QGKR01000114.1 GCF_003172955.1 Micromonospora acroterricola
GGCTCGGGCGAGGGCGGGGGCGGGGGCGGGGGCGGGGGTGTCGCCCCTGGCTCGGTGCGTAACACCGTGCCAGGGGCGAACCGCGCTTCAGGCTCGTCGGTCCGCACTTCCACGGTGACCTCACCGCGGACACCGTGCGGCTTGCCGATCCTGCCGACGACGAGCTGCATCAGTACGAGTCGACGATGTCGACGCGTACCCCGCGCCCGCCGATGGAGCCGATCACCTGGCGCAGCGCCTTGGCGGTCCGACCGGACCGCCCGATCACAGTGCCGAGGTCCTCGGGGTGCACGCGGACTTCCAGCCGCTTGCCCCGACGGGAATCGACCATCCGCACCCGGACGTCATCCGGGTGGTCGACGATGCCCTTGACCAGGTGCTCCAACGCCGGACGCAGAGGCACGTCAGGCCTGCTCACCGGCGTCGGCAGCGGCGGCCGGGGCAGCCTCGGCCGGAGCCTCGGTCTTCGGCGCCTCAGCCGGAGCCTCGGTCTTCGGAGCCTCGGCGGCCTTGGCGGCCTTCTTGGCCGGCTTGGCCGGGGTCTCCGGGGCCAGGCCGGCGGCGGCCTTCGCCTCAGCCTCGTACGCCGCCTTGCGGTCGACCCGCTCGGGGGCGACCTTCAGCGGCGGCGGGGCCGGCAGGCCCTTGTACTTCTGCCAGTCACCGGTCAGCTCCAGCAGCCGCTGCACCGCCTCGCTCGGCTGGGCGCCGACGGACAGCCAGTACTGGACCCGCTCCGACTTGACCTCGATGACCGAAGGGTCCTCCTTCGGCTGGTACACCCCGACGAACTCGATCGCCCGGCCGTCACGCTTGGTGCGCGAGTCGGCGATGACGATGCGGTACTGCGGGTTGCGGATCTTGCCCATCCGCAGGAGCCGGATCTTTACGGCCACAGTTGTTTCGCTCCTGTTGCGATCTCACCAGCCCGGGACGGGAGGTGTGCATGGGTGAGCGCCGACCGGCACAGTGGGGTTGGGCCGGAGACTGCTCGGTGGACTGGCGACGCGCCCGGGTTAGAGGGCGCCGGACGCGCGCCGGATACCAGCGACCCATTCTGCCAGATCTGCCGCCGATCTCTCACACCGGACCCGGAGAGCCGGCCGCGGGGTCGCCCGACCGGTGACGAGGAACACCTCTCAGCGCACGGGTGGGCGGTCCCATCCCGGCGGAAGTTCGTCCGGTGTGTCCCAGTCGGCGGGCGGCGTGAAGTCGCACCAGGTGCCGTCGAACGGGAACTCGCCGGCCTCGGCGAGCGCGATCACCCGCTCCCCCTCGGCCCGGACCGCCTTCTCGTCGGGCACCCAGTAGGCGTCCCCGAAGGCGAGACGCTCGACGAACTCGTCCTCGTCCTTCCACTCCCAGCTGCGGTCCGGGCGCACCACCACGTCGAGGTCCTGGTCCACCATGTCGACGCCGGCGACCGAGCCGTCGTCCCAGCGGACGCCCGGTTCCTCCAGGTTGACGTACCAGTTGGCGAACCGGTCCTGCCCGTCCCGGAACCACCAGACGGAGTGCGCCGCGCCGGTGGGCAGGAACTTCAGCAGCGGCGGCCCGTCCCAGCGCCCGAGCGCCAGCCGGTACGCCGACGAGATCCACTCGGCGAACGGCATCGCCCGCAACCCGAGACCCGCCTCGGTCACCTCGTGGGCCACCGGCGAGTCCCGGGCGATCCAGAGCAGCAGGCCCCGCTCGTCGTCGCTGACCACACGGCCCGGCCGGACCCATCCGATCCGGCCGTGCCGCACGTTGCGATGCAGAATCACCCGCCCCGGCGCGAACCGACCGACGGGGCCGCCCGGGCGCACCTCAGTAGGCGCGTGCGAGGATCGCGACCAGGTCGGGCTCGTCCTCGGAGTCCGGCACCGAGCCGTCGGCGCGCAGCAGGCAACGCACCGTGACGCCCTGGCCGTTCGCCTCGGCCTCGCCGGCCACGCCGACCGCCGACCACGGCACCCGGGCCCAGCCGTTCGCGGCGGCCTCGATCGCCTCGGCGAGGGTGGCCACCTCGACCGTGCGCGACTCGCGGTTGGCCAGCGCCTGGTCGTGCAGCACCTGCTGGTCGGTCTCGAGGGCGGCCAGCACCGCGCCGACCACGTCGGCCACCGGCGTGGCCGACTTCGACCCGTCGGTGCGGCGCACCACCACCGCATTGCCGGCGGCCAGGTCGCGGGGACCGACCTCGACGCGTACCGGATAGCCGCGCAGCTCGGCGTCGACGGCCCGGCGGCCGAACGCGGTGTCGGTGCGGTCGTCGAGCGCCACCCGGACACCGGCGTCGCGCAGGCCGTCGCGCAGCTTGGCCGCCGCCTCGGCGACGCCCTCGCCGTCCTTGACGATCATGACGTACGCCTGGATCGGGGCCAGCCTCGGCGGCACCCGCAGGCCGTTGTCGTCGCCGTGCGCCATGATCAGGCCGCCCAGCATGCGGGTCGAGGTGCCCCAGGACGTCGTCCAGGCGTGCTCCCGGCCGCCCTCCTTCGAGGAGTAGCTGATGTCGAACGCCTTGGCGAAGTTCTGGCCCAGCTCGTGGCTGGTGCCCAGCTGGAGCGCCTTGCCGTCGCCCATCATGCCTTCGCAGGTGTACGTGGCCGTCGCCCCGGCGAACCGCTCGCGCGTCGTCTTCAGGCCGACCACCACCGGAATGCCGATCACGTTGACCATCAGGTCCTCGTACGCCTCGTGCAGGATCCGGCGCGCGTACGCCCGGGCGTCCTCGCGGGTGGCGTGCGCGGTGTGCCCCTCCTGCCAGAGGAACTCGCTGGTGCGCAGGAAGATCCGGGGGCGCAGCTCCCACCGGACCACGTTGGCCCACTGGTTGAGCAGCAGCGGCAGGTCCCGGTACGAGTCGATCCACTTGGCCATGAACTCGCCGATGACCGTCTCGCTGGTGGGGCGCACCACCACCGGCTCGGCGAGCTGCTTGCCACCACCGTGGGTGACGACCGCCAGCTCCGGCGAGAAGCCCTCGACGTGCTGGGCCTCACGCTTGAGGTAGCTCTCGGGGATGAACAGCGGGAAGTACGCGTTCTCCGCACCCGCCGCCTTGATCCGGGCGTCCATCTCGGCCTGCATCCGCTCCCAGATGGCGTAGCCGGCCGGGCGGATGACCATGGTGCCGCGAACCGGGCCGTTGTCGGCCAGCTTCGCCTTGGCGATCAGGTCCTGGTACCAGCGGGGGAAGTCCTCCGCACGGGGAGTGAGCACGCGTGCCATGACCGCACATCCTATGCGCCGCACGGTGGCCGCCGCGCCCGGGAGGCGTCACGCGGTGTCGCGCCGCGTCCGGTGCCCCTCCGCGCGGCGTCGGGGCAGCCCCTGGAGGGGTGGCGGGGCGACCGTAGACTTCGACCACCATGACTGAGATGACGGGCGCGCCTCGACAGCGGCTGCGGGACACGATCGTGGACGCCGCACGCTCTCGCGCCATCGCCGCCGGCTGGGACGCCGTACGGATGGGCGGGGTCGCCACCGCGGCCGGGGTGAGCCGGCAGACGGTCTACAACGAGTTCGGCAGCAAGGCCGGGCTGGCCGAGGCGCTCGCCCGGCGCGAGGTCGACCGGTTCGTCGGCGACGTCCGGTCCGCCCTGGTCGCGCACGGCCCCGACGTCCGCGCCGGCGCGTACGCGGCGATCGCCCACACCCTCGGCGCGGCGGCCGAGAACCCGCTGGTCAAGACGATCCTGACCAGCGCCCGGGGTGGCTCCGACGAGTTGCTGCCGTACCTGACGACCCGGGCCGAGGTGGTGCTCACCGAGGCCTCCGGCGCGCTCATCGAGTGGGTCGGCGCGTACCTGCCGGGAGCGGACCCGGACGCGCTGGCCTTCGCCGCCGACACCATCGTCCGCCTGGTGGTCAGCCACATCGTGCTCCCCCGCGGCCCGATCGACCAGACCGCCGAGGCCCTCGCCGACCTGGCCGTACGCCTCTTCGCGACGGCCGCCCGCACGCCCCGCTGACCCCGGGCACCGCGAGATGACGGCGCGCGCGGCGCCCCGCCAGGATCACCCTTGCGCAACGCTGCCGCCCGGCATGACCGCTCGATCCTGGAAGTAGTGGCATCCCCATGACGCCGAGACCACTGTTTCCAGGATCGAGCGCGATCTTGCAACGCCACCCCCCGGCGGGACGCGCGGCGCGGGGCGGGGCAGCCGGGTCAGCGGATGACGCGGCCGCGGAGGATGGTGCGCGAGGGTGCGCGGACGACGCGCAGGTCCTGGCGCGGGTCCTCGGGGTAGACGGTCAGGTCGGCGAGGCCGCCCTCGACGAGGCCGGGGAAGCCGAGCCATTCCCGGGCGCCCCAGGAGGCGGCGGCCAGCACGTCGAGTGGCGTCATCCCGGCCCGCTCGTGCAGCAGCAGCATCTCCTCGGCGGCCAGCCCGTGGTCGATGCCACCGCCGGCGTCGGTGCCCACGTAGATCGGTACGCCGGCCTCGTGCGCGGCCCGCACCACCTCGGGAAAGCGGTCCCGCAACGACAGCATGTGCTCGGCGTACCCGGGGAACCTGGCCCGCGCCTGCTCGGCGATCCCACCGAAGGTGGCAATGTTGATCATCGTGGGGACCAGCGCGGTGCCCTGGCGGGCCATCTCGTCGATCAGGTCGATGCTGAGCCCGGTGCCGTGCTCCACCGAGTCCACCCCGGCCCGCACCATGATCTCCACGGCCGACTCGGAGAAGGTGTGCACGGCGGCGCGCACCCCCGCGTCGTGTGCGGCGCGTACGGCCGCGGTGAGGGTGTCCGCGTCCCAGGCCGGCGCCAGGTCGCCCACGCCGCGGTCGATCCAGTCGCCGACCAGCTTGACCCAGCCGTTGCCGGCACGCGCCTGCGCAGCCACCGTCGCGGCGACCTCGGCCGCGCCGACCTCCACGCCGATGTCGCGCAGGTAGCGCTTCGGCGGCGCGACGTGCCGCCCGGCGCGGGCGAGTCGCGGCAGGTCCGGCTCGTCGTCCAGTTCGGGGTACGGGTACGGCGAGCCGGCGTCGCGGATCGCCAGCACCCCGGCGTCGCGGTCGACGCGGGCCAGCTCCCGGGCCTGGTCGAGAGAGGTGATCGGCGCGCCGCCACGGGCGATGCCGATGTGGCAGTGCGCGTCGACCAGCCCCGGCAGGACGAAACCGCCGTCGACCACCGTCTCCGCCCCGGGCACCGGGGTGAGGGTCACCCGGTCGCCGACCAGCCAGAGATCGCGGACCTCGTCGTCGGGGAGCAGCACGCCGCGCACATGAAGAGCCATGTGCACAGTCCTACCGGATCACCCCGTCGTCCGTGAGTCAGCGGGGTCGGTTGTCGCCGCCCTTGCCCAGCTTGTTGAAGTCGATCTTCGGGAGCTTGAAGCCCGGCGGGAGGCCCTGCCCGGCCGCCAGGTCGTTCGGGTCCATGCCCGGCGGGAGCTGCGGGATGCCACCCGGGAAGCCGCCCGGCATCCCGGCGCCCGCCCCGGTACGCGGCCGACCGCCACCCTTCGTGCCCTTGCGCTTGTTCTTGGGGCTCTTGGTCGCCTTGCGCCGGCCGCCGCCGGGCAGGCCCATCATGCCGCCCATCTGCTTCATCATCTTCTGCGCGTCGGCGAAGCGGTTGAGCAGCTGGTTGACGTCCATCACCGTGACCCCGGAGCCGTTGGCGATGCGCGCGCGGCGGGAGCCGTTGATGATCTTCGGGTTGGTCCGCTCGCCCGGCGTCATCGACCGGATGATCGCGGTGACCCGGTCGAAGTGCGTGTCGTCCAGGTCGGCGAGCTGGTCCTTCATCTGCCCCATGCCGGGCATCATCGCCAGCACGTTGGCGATCGGGCCCATCCGCCGCACCGCGATGAGCTGGTCGAGGAAGTCCTCCAGGGTGAACTGCTCACCGCCCATCAGCTTGGCGGTCATCTTCTCCTTCTGATCGGAGTCGAAGGCCTGCTCGGCCTGCTCGATCAGAGTGAGGACGTCGCCCATGCCGAGGATCCGGCTGGCCATCCGGTCGGGGTGGAAGACGTCGAAGTCCTCCAGCTTCTCGCCGGTGG
This sequence comes from Micromonospora acroterricola, assembly GCF_003172955.1. GTDB lineage: Bacteria > Actinomycetota > Actinomycetes > Mycobacteriales > Micromonosporaceae > Micromonospora > Micromonospora acroterricola. The sequence continues at coordinate 6,008 of NZ_QGKR01000114.1, forward strand.
AGGCGAACAGGATCGGTTGCCCGGTCACCTCACGCACCGACAGCGCGGCACCACCACGGGCGTCGCCGTCGAGCTTGGAGAGCACCACGCCGGTGATGCCGACACCGTCGCGGAACGCCTCGGCGGTGCGGACGGCGTCCTGACCGACCATCGCGTCGATGACGAAGATGACCTCGTCCGGCTGGACCGCGTCGCGGATGTCGGCGGCCTGCTGCATCATCTCGGCGTCGATGCCGAGCCGGCCGGCGGTGTCGACGATGACGATGTCCCGGGCCGCCCGCTTCGCGTGCTCGATCGACGCGCGGGCCACCTGGACGGGGTCACCGACGCCGTTGCCGGGCTCCGGCGCGTACACCTCGACACCCGCCCGGCCACCGAGCACCTGGAGCTGCCCGACGGCGTTGGGGCGCTGGAGGTCGGCGGCGACCAGCAGCGGCTGGTGCCCCTGGCCCTTGAGCCAGCGGGCCAGCTTGCCGGCGAGGGTGGTCTTACCGGAACCCTGGAGGCCGGCCAGCATGATCACGGTGGGCGACTGCTTGGCGAACTGGAGCCGCCGGCCCTCGCCGCCGAGCACGTTGATCAGCTCGTCGTTGACGATCTTGATGATCTGCTGGGCCGGGTTCAGCGCCTGGGAGACCTCGGAGCTGCGTGCCCGCTCCTTGACGTTCGCGATGAAGCCCTTGACCACCGGCAGCGCGACGTCCGCCTCCAGCAGCGCGAGGCGGATCTCGCGCGCGGTGGCGTCGATGTCGGCGTCGGTGAGCCGCCCCTTGCCGCGGAGCTTGGTGAAGATCCCGGACAGGCGGTCACTCAAGGTGTCAAACACGCGAACATCCCGTTTGTCAGTGTTTCGGCGGGCACAACGCGGTCGGCAGTGCGGAGTCCGACCACCGCAAGGGTAGCCGGCCGGCCGCACGGCCGCTGTCGCCCGGGCCGGCCCACGTCCCCGCCGCCCGGTCGTGCCCGGCCCGCCGCCCGCGCGGGGCCGGCGGCGCCGTCAACCGGACACCAGCCCCGACTGGTACGCGAACACGACGAGCTGGGCCCGGTCCCGGGCTCCCAGCTTGCCCATCGCCCGACTGACGTGGGTCCGCGCGGTCGCCGGGCTGACCACCAGCCGTGCGGCGATCTCCTCGTTGTTCATGCCCTCACCGACCAGGCCGACCACCTCGCGCTCCCGGTCGGTGAGCGCGTCGAGCCGGGGATGCGGGCGGGGCGCCCGGGACGGCCGGGTGGCGAACTCCCGCACCACCCGACGGGTCACCGACGGCGACAGCAGCGCCTCCCCCTCGGCGACCAGCCGGATCGCCCGCAGCAGCTCGCCCGGTCGGGTGTCCTTGGTGAGGAACCCGCTCGCGCCGTGCCGCAGCGCGTCGAAGACGTACTCGTCCAGCTCGAAGGTGGTGAGCACCACCACCCGCGTGCCGGCGAGGCCGGGGTCGGCGACGATCCGCCGGGTGGCCTCGATGCCGTCGATGCCGGGCATCCGGATGTCCATCAGCACCACGTCCGGCCGTTCTCGGCGGGCCAGCTCCACCGCTCGCAGGCCGTCGGCCGCCTCCCCGGCGAGCACCAGGTCGTCCTCGCTCTCGACCAGGGCGCGCAACCCGAGCCGGACGAGGTCCTGGTCGTCGGCGATCAGCACCCGGATCACGTGGTCGGCTCCACCGGCAGCCGGGCGTACACCCGGAACCCGCCACCGGGGCGCGGCCCGATGTCCAGCCGCCCGCCCAGCGTGGCGACCCGCTCCCGCATCCCGGCCAGGCCGTGCCCGCCCGTCCCGTCGTCGGCCGCGGCCGCCCCGGCGGGGCCCACGCCCCGGTCGGCGATCTCGACGGTCAGCTCGCCGTCGCGGTGGTCGACGGTCACCTCCGCGCTGGCCACCCCGGCGTGGCGCAGCACGTTGGTCAACGCCTCCTGCACCACCCGGTACGCGGCCAGGTCCACCGCCGCCGGCAGCTCCCGGGGATCCCCGACCACCCGCAGCTCGACGGCGAGGCCGGCCCCGGCGAGCCGGTCCCGCAGCGCCGGGAGCCGGGCCAGGCCGGGGACCGGCTCCCGCTCGGCGCCCCGCCGCACCGCCCCCAGGGTGACCCGCAACTCGTCGAGCGCCTCCCGGCTGGTCCGGCTGATCGCGGTCAGCGCGGTCTCCGCCTGCTCGGGCCGTTTCGGCAGCAGGTGCAGGGCGATCTCCGCCTGCATGCTGATCGCGGCCAACCCGTGCCCCACCACGTCGTGCACCTCCTGCGCGATGCGCAGCCGCTCCTCGTCAGCCTGCCGCCGGGCCTGCTCGGCGCGGCTGCGGGCCTGCTCGGCACGGCTCCGGGCGGCCGCCTCGCGGTTGACCCGCACCACCACCCC
>NZ_QGKR01000358.1 GCF_003172955.1 Micromonospora acroterricola
GTGGGAGCGGTGGGGCGGAGTTCGGCGAAGTGGCAGGCCGACGGGTGCGGGTCGGCGGCGCGGGGCACGGCCGGGGGGTCCTCGACGGCGCAGATGTCCTGGGCCTTCCAGCAGCGGGTCCGGAAGTGGCAGCCGCTCGGCGGGTCGGCCGGGCTGGGCACGTCGCCCACCAGCCGGATCATGTTGCGCTGCTCGCGCGCCTCCGGGTCCGGCACCGGCACCGCGGAGAGCAGCGCCTGGGTGTACGGGTGGGTGGCCCGCTCGTAGATCTCGTCCTCGGTGCCGATCTCGACGATCCGGCCGAGGTACATCACGGCGACCCGGTCGGCGATGTGCCGCACCACGGACAGGTCGTGCGCGATGAAGATGTACGAGAGTCCGAGCTCGTCCTGGAGCTTCTCCAGCAGGTTGATCACCTGGGCCTGGATGGAGACGTCCAGCGCCGACACCGGCTCGTCGCAGACGATCACCTCGGGTCGCAGCGCGAGCGCGCGGGCGATGCCGATGCGCTGACGCTGACCGCCGGAGAACTGGTGCGGGTACCGGTTGATGTGTTCCGGGTTGAGCCCGACCAGCTCCAGCAGCTCCTGCACCCGCCGGTCCCGGCTGCCCCTCGGCGCGGCGTCGCGGTGGATCTCGAACGGCTCGCCGATGATGTCGCCGACCGTCATCCGCGGGTTCAGCGAGGTGTACGGGTCCTGCATGACCATCTGCATGTTGCGGCGGACCCGGCGCAGCTCGGCGCCGGACGCCTTGAACAGGTCCTTGCCCTCCAGGGTGGCCCGCCCGGAGGTGGGCGTCTCCAGCCGCATCAGCAACCGGGCGAGGGTGGACTTGCCGCAGCCGGACTCACCGACCACGCCGAGCGTCTCGCCCCGGCGCAGCTCGAAGCTCACGCCGTCGACCGCCTTGACCGCGCCGACGTGCCGCTGGAACAGCACGCCCTGCGTGATCGGGAAGTGCTTCACCAGGTTGTCGACGGAGAGGATGGTCTCGCCCCGAACCTTGGTGGAGCTAGCGGACGCTGTCATCACGGACCTCCTGCGCGAAGTGGCAAGCGCTGGTCCGGCCGTCGCCGAGGACCAGGTCGTGCGGCACCACGTCCACGCAGACCTGCTGGACGTACGGGCACCGCGGGTGGAACGGGCAGCCGGAGGGGATCCGCATGAGGTTCGGCGGCAGCCCCTTGATCGTCGACAGCTCCTGGCCGCGGACGTCCATCCGCGGGATCGACTCCAGCAACCCCTTGGTGTACGGGTGGGCCGGCGCCTTGTACAGCGAGCGGACGTCGGCGTGCTCGATGATCCGGCCGGCGTACATGACCGCGATCCGGTCCGCGACGCCGGCGACCACGCCCAGGTCGTGCGTGATCAGGATCATCGCCATGTTGAGGTCCCGGCGCAGGTCGGCCAGCAGGTCCATGATCTGGGCCTGCACGGTGACGTCGAGCGCCGTGGTGGGCTCGTCGGCGATGAGCACCTTCGGGTCCAGCGCCAGCGCCATGGCGATCATGACGCGCTGCCGCATGCCTCCGGAGAACTGGTGCGGGTAGTCGCCGATCCGCTTCGCCGCACCCGGGATCTTGACCAGGTCCATCAGCTCGATGGCGCGGCGGCGGGCGTCACCCCGCGACATCCCGGAGCGCTGGCGCAGTGTCTCGCCGATCTGCCAGCCGACCGGGAAGACCGGGTTCAGCGCGGAGAGCGCGTCCTGGAAGATCATGGCGATCTCCTTGCCGCGGACCTGCCGGCGCTGCTCCTCGGAGCGGGTGAGCAGGTCCTGACCCTGGTAGAGGATCTGGCCGGAGCGGATGACCGCGGGCGGGGTGTCCAGGATGCCCATGATCGCCTGGGCGGTGACCGACTTGCCGGAGCCGGATTCGCCGAGCACAGCGAGGGTCTCCCCGGCGTCCAGGTGGTACGACACGCCGTTGATCACGCGGGCGACACCCTCGTTGGTCCGGAACTCGACGTGGAGGTCCCGGAGTTCCAGCAGGTGGCCTCCCTCGGGCGTGGCGGAGGCGGGCGTGGGTTGGACGGTGGAGTGGGTCATGGGTTTCTCACCGCAGCTTCGGGTCGAAGGCGTCACGGATCGCGTCGCCGAGCATGATGAACGCCAGCACGGTCAGCGCGAGGAAGACCGACGGGACGATCAGCGGTGTCGCCGCCTCCCGCATGTGGATCCGGCCGGTGTCGATGTCCTGGCCCCACGAGATCGTCGGCGCCTTCAGGCCGATGCCCAGGAAGGAGAGCGTCGCCTCGGCGGCGATGAAGGAGCCGAGCGCGATGGTCAGCACGACGATGGCCGGTGCCAGTGAGTTCGGCAGGATGTGCCGGAGCATGATCCGGCCGTTGCCCGCGCCGAGCATCCGGGCCGCCGCCACGTAGTCCTGCTCCTTGGCGGTGATCACCGAGGAGCGCACCACGCGGGCCGCGGTGGTCCAGCCCAGGATGGCCAGCACGAAGATCACCGCGGCGATGCGGGCGTTCACGCTGTCGCTGGAGACCCGCTTGAGCAGCACGATCGCGGCCAGCAGCAGGGGGATGCCGAGCACGATGTCGATCAGCCGGGAGAGCACCGCGTCGACCCAGCGGCCGAAGTAGCCGGCCAGCATGCCGACCACCAGCGCGATCACACCGGTGCCGAGCGCGGAGAGCGCGCCGACCAGCAGCGAGGCGCGGGTGCCGTAGACCGCCCGGGAGTACGTGTCGCAGCCCTGGAAGTCGTACCCGAAGATCGCCCCGCCGGACGGCCCGGCGTGCTGCCGCGAGAGCGTGCAGTCGTTCGGGCTGTTGGCGGTGAACAGACCGGGAGCCAGCGCCATCAGGGTGAAGATGACGACGAGCGCCAGCGAGATCCAGAAGATCGGGTTGCGGCGGAGGTCGCGCCAGGCGTCCCCGGCCAGGCTGCGCGGCTTGTTCGCCGCGCCGATCTGGTTCGGCGTGCCCGGCTCGCCCGAGGGGCCACGACGTGCGGCCTGGTTCTCGGTGGCCGCCACAGTCTCAAAGTCACTCATAGCGGATCCTCGGGTCGAGTACGGCGTACAGAACGTCCACCACCAGGTTCGAGACCAGGTAGACCACGACGAGCACGCTGACGATGCCCACCACCAGGGGGCCGTCCTCGGTGCGGATGCCGCGGAAGAGGTTGAAGCCCACACCGGGGATGTTGAAGACGCCCTCGGTGATGATCGCGCCGCTCATCAGGTTGCCCAGCTCCACACCGAGGAACGTGACCACGGGGATGAGCGAGTTGCGCAGGACGTGCACGGTGACGATGCGGCGCTTGACCAGGCCCTTGGAGCGGGCGGTCCGCACGTAGTCCGCGCGCAGGTTCTCCGCGACCGAGGTACGGGTCAGCCGCAGCGCGGTGGCCAGCGACAGCGAGCCGAGAACGATGCCCGGCAGCAGCAGCGCGTAGAACGTCGGCTCGGAGCCGGCCGTGGGTGGGAAGAGCTGCCACTTGACGCCCAGGAAGTACTGCGCGAGCGGCGCCAGCACGATGGTGGGGATGCCCAGCACCAGAAGGGTCAGCACCAGCGTCGAGTTGTCGAAGATGCTGGCCCGGCGGATGCCGGCGACCACGCCGGCGGTGACTCCGAAGATGATCGCCACAGCGAGCGCGATGAGCGCGAGCTTCACGGTGACCGGCCAGGCCGCCTGGAGGATGTCGCCGATCTGTCGGCCGGTCAGCGACTGGCCGAGGTCACCCTGGAGCAGGCTCTTCACGTAGTCGAAGTAGCGGTAGAAGAAGCCGCCGACGCCGGTGGCGTCCAGGTGGTACTTCTCGGTGAGGTAGGCCCGCTGGGCCTCGGTCACCGGCCGCTCGCCCGCGAGGGCCTGGATGGGGTCGCCCTGGCCGGCGAACATCAGCGCGTAGACGATCAGGGTGGTCCCGAAGAACGCGAGGACCATCTGGAGTAGGCGCCGCAGAATGTAGCGGAACATGCTTAGCAGTCTCTCCGGAAATGTGCGAAAGGGTCGCAGGACGGCGTCTCTGGTCGTACCCGAAATATCCGATACGCCCGCCGTCTGGCCCGGGCGAGGCCGGCGCCGCCGGCACCCTGTCCGCGTGTGCGGCCGGGCCCCGGTAGCGCGGTCCGGGCCACCCGGGCGTCTCCGCCCGGGTGGCCCGCACCATGGTCAGCTCAGCTGGCCGCTTCGATCTTGACGAGGTTGACCCGCTGGAAGAGGTCCATCTCGACGTTCTTGACCTTGGACGAGTGGCCGAACACGTTCTCGCCGAAGCGGAGCGGGATGACCGGCATGTCCTTGGCCAGGATGTCCTCGGCCTGCTGGTACTTCTTGATGGCCTCGTCCTGGGTGGCCGCGGCCGAGCCCTCCTTGACGAGCTTGTCGAACTCCGGGTTGCTGTAGCCGTAGTAGTTCGACGAGCCGTTGGTGCTGTACAGCGGGCCCAGGTAGTCCTCCATGGACGGGTAGTCCATGACCCAGCCCAGCCGGAACATGCCGACCGGCTGCTTCTTCTCGACCTTGGTCAGCAGGTCGGCGAACTTCGGCTCGGCCGAGCCGACGACGTCCACACCCAGGTTGGCCTTGAGCTGGTTGGCCGTGGCGTCGACCCAGTCCTTGTGGCCGCCGTCCCCGTTGTAGGAGATGACGATCTTCGACGGGCCGCCGGCGGCCTGGTAGAGCTTCTTGGCCTCGGTCGGGTTGAACTCACCGGCCGCACCCGCGGTGTTCTCCCGGTAGCCCGGCAGCACCGGCGAGACGAACGAGCGGGCCGGGTCCTGCGAACCCTTGAAGACCGACTTCGTGATCTCGTCCCGGTCGATCGCCATCGAGATGGCCTTACGCACGTCCGGGTTGCTGAAGTTCTTGTCGAACGTCGGGAAGGCCAGGAACTGGAACGACGACATCGGGCTGGTCTGGTACCGGTCGCCCAGGTCGGTCGGCGCGTTGCTCAGGCTCTCGGTCGGGATCGTCGGCAGCACGTCCAGGTTGTCGCCCAGCACGTCCGCGTAGGCCGCGGAGAGCTGCTGGTAGACCCGGAACTCGACGTCCTTCACCTTGGGCTTCTCGCCCGGGTAGGCGTCGTACCGCTCGACGTCGATCTTGCTGTCGTGCTGCCAGGCGCCCTTCATCTTGAACGGGCCCTGACCGATCGGCGCCTGCTCGTAGGAGTTCTTGAGCACGCCCGGGGCCGAGAACGCGGCGTCCGGCAGCGGGTAGAACGCGTTGTAGCCGAGCATCGTCTTGAAGTCGATGTACGGGGCGGAGAGCGTCACCTGGAAGGTCAGGTCGTCGACCTTCTTCAGGCCGGACATCTCCTTGGCCTTCGGCTTGTCGCCCTGCAGGTCCTGGTAGCCGGCGATCTTCTCGAAGAAGTAGCTGCCACCCTGGCCGTTGGGCGCGTACGCGCCGTAGTTCCAGGCGTTGACGTAGTCCTCGGCCGTGACCTTCTCACCGTTGTGGAAGGTGTAGCCGTCCTTGAGCTTGATCGTCCAGACCTTGTTGTCGGACGACGTCACGGACTCGGCCGCGACCTCGTACGGCTTGTTCTGGGCGTCGTAGTCAACGAGCGGGCTGAACAGGCCGGCGAGCACCTGGGACCCGGACGTCTCGGTGGTGTTGGTCGGAACCAGGTGCTGCGGCTCGGCGATCTGGATGCTGACCGCCGAACTGTCGCTGCCGCCGGATCCACCGTCTCCGCCGCTGCCGCAGGCCGCGAGGCCCAGCGTCACCGCGAGCGGGAGGGCGGTCCAGGCGGCGAGTCTACGAACTCGCATTGAGCCTCCTCATCTCCTCACGCTGCGCAGTCAGGCCCGACGCTGGGGTTTACGCTGCGCAACAAGCGGTAACGGTAGGTCGGCCGATCGGCTTCGACAACGCTCCGGTTGCGGGTGCGTAACGGTCCGGGGTGACCTCCCTTGCCGGATGCCGGGAAGCCTGCTAGCGCAAGCCTCGCCAACATGGCTGACGTGCGGATTCTTGGCTGAATTCCCACGCTTGGTGTGCCCACCTCGGCCGGGTTGGGCCACCGCCTACCGGTCGTCCCGTTCCTGTGCGTCTCGACCCGGTGTCCGGTTCGGCCGTGATCGGTTCCACACGATGTCACTGAGAGTGACTAGAGACACGTCACAGATCGTTACGGGCAGGGGGATGGCGGAGGCGGTTGCGGCCGGCCCGAGCGAGGTCGTCTGAACGGCGGGCCGCGGTCGTGAGACGATCTGGTCGTGACGGCGACGCTTCTGGACGGCAAGGCGACCGCAGCGGAAATCAAGGACGAGCTGCGGATACGGGTGAAGGCACTCGCGGAGCGCGGCATCACCCCCGGGTTGGGCACGGTCCTGGTCGGGGCGGACCCGGGCAGCCAGGCGTACGTCAACGGCAAGCACCGGGACTGCGCCGAGGTGGGCATCGCCTCGATCCGCCGCGAGCTGCCGGCCGACGCGACCCAGCAGCAGGTCGAGGACGTGCTGACCGAGCTGAACGCCGACCCGGCGTGCCACGGCTACATCGTCCAGCTGCCTCTGCCGGCCCACCTGGACACCCAGCGGGTGCTGGAGCTGATCGACCCGGACAAGGACGCCGACGGCCTGCACCCGGTCAACCTCGGCCGGCTCGTCCTCGGCTACGACGGCCCGCTGCCCTGCACCCCGCGCGGCATCGTGGAGCTGCTCCGCCGGCACGACGTGGCGCTGCGCGGCGCCACCGTCGCCGTGGTCGGCCGGGGCAACACCGTCGGCCGCCCGCTCGGCCTGCTGCTCACCCGGCGCAGCGAGAACGCCACCGTGACCCTGTGCCACACCGGCACGCTCGACCTCGCCTCGCACACCCGGGCCGCCGACATCGTCATCGTCGCGGCCGGCGTGCCGGGCTTGCTCACCGCCGACATGATCAACCCCGGCGCGGTCGTGGTGGACGTCGGCATCACCCGGGTGATCGGCCCGGACGGCAAGGGCCGCTACACCGGCGACGTGGACCCGGGCGTGGCCGAGACGGCCGGCGCGCTGGTCCCGATGCCCGGCGGCGTCGGCCCGATGACCCGGGCCATGCTGCTCAGCAACGTCGTCGAGCGCGCCGAGCGCGGCTGAGGTGTAACGAAGGGCACCCCGCTGATGCTCGTGGCGGTGAGCGGGCCTTCCGTGCCCAACCAGGCCGTAACCGTCCGCCCCTGGCCGGATCGGTGCCAGGATGACTGATACGGTCCGGAAAACCGACTGGTATCAGGGAGTGGGACGACCATGGGTAAGAAGGTCACTGTCGTCGGGGCTGGCTTCTACGGCTCCACCACCGCACAGCGCCTGGCCGAGTTCGACGTCTTCGACACCGTAGTGATCACCGACATCGTGGAGGGCAAGCCCGCGGGTCTCGCTCTCGACCTCAACCAGTCGCGGGCCATCGAGGGCTTCGAGACGAAGGTGGTCGGCGTGACCACCGGTCCGAACGGTGAGGGCTACGAGACCATCGAGGGCTCCGACGTCGTCGTGATCACGGCTGGCCTGCCGCGCAAGCCGGGCATGAGCCGCATGGACCTGCTGGAGACCAACGCCAAGATCGTGCGGCAGGTCGCCGAGAACGTCGCCAAGTACGCCCCGAACGCCGTCGTCATCGTGGTCTCCAACCCGCTCGACGAGATGACCGCGCTGGCGCAGATCGCCACGCAGTTCCCGAAGAACCGGGTGCTCGGCCAGGCCGGCATGCTGGACACCGCCCGGTTCAGCAACTTCGTCGCCGAGGCGCTGAACGTGCCGGTGGCGTCGGTCCGGACGCTGACCCTGGGCTCGCACGGCGACACCATGGTCCCGGTGCCCTCGAAGAGCACCGTCAACGGCAAGCCGCTGCGTGAGGCCATGCCGGCGGAGCAGATCGAGGAGCTGGTCGTCAAGACCCGCAACGGTGGCGCCGAGGTGGTCGCGCTGCTCAAGACGGGTTCGGCGTACTACGCCCCGTCCGCCGCGGCGGCCCGGATGGCGAAGGCCGTCGCCGAGGACTCCGGCGAGGTCATGCCGGTCTGCGCCTGGGTCGACGGCGAGTACGGCATCTCCGGCGTCTACCTGGGTGTCGAGGCCGAGATCGGCGCCGAGGGCGTCAAGCGGGTCGTCGAGACCGACCTGGACGCGGACGAGCTGGCCAGCCTCAAGGAGGCCGCCGAGGCCGTCCGCGCCAAGCAGGCCGACATCTCCAGCATGTGATCCACCCGACCACGGGAGGGGCGCGCCGGCAGAGCCGGCGCGCCCCTCCCGTGTCCACCCACCGGCCCCGTCCAGGCCC
>NZ_QGKR01000092.1 GCF_003172955.1 Micromonospora acroterricola
CGCCACGGCCGCCGGCGCGGCGAGCACCGGCGCGGGCGCCGGGACCCGGGGCGCCGGCACGCCGGCCAGCCCCGCCCGAGGCTCGGGTGCCCGGACCGGCCCGTCGAGCGCCACGGTGCGGTCCGTCGGGGCGCCGAGGTCAGCCGACACCGGGCCACTCCAGCCGGATCCGGGTGCCCGCGCCGGGGGCGGACCGCACCTCGGCGCGCCCGCCGACCGCCGCCATCCGGCCGCGGATCGACTCGCGCAGCCCGTACCGGTGCGGGGGGACGGTGGCCGGGTCGAAGCCGGGGCCGTCGTCGACGACCTCGACGACGACGGCGATCGCGTCCCGGGTCAACCGCAGCGTGACGCTCGCGCCCGGCGCGTGCCGGACCACGTTGGACAGCGCCGCGTAGGCGCTCTCGCTGAGCGCGTCGGCCACCCCGGCGGGCACCGCGCACGACGCCAGCTCAAGGTTCACCCGCAGCTCGGGCAGCCGGTCGGGCACCGCCCGCAGCCGCCCGTCCAGGGGCACCGGGCCGTCGCCGGGCACCGCGCCGACGTCGGTCAGCTCGACGAGGGTACGCAGGTCGGCGGCGCACCGCTCGCGCAACGCGGCCGACGGCACGGGCACCGCGCCGAGCCCCACCATGGTCAGCGTGCCGAGGACCGTGTCGTGCAGGTCGCGGTTCTGTCGCCGTTCGGCGTCCCGGGCCGCCCGCGCGACCAGCGCCTCCCGGGTCAGTCGGTGGTGCTCGGCGAACCCCCGGTCGGCGCGCCCGATCCGGCGGCGCATCACCGCCGTCATCATCGCCGTGCAGGCGGTCTGCACCAGCAGGGTGGCCGCGTGTGCCCGGGCCTCGCCGGGATTACCGGCCGCCTGCGTGCCCGCGGCGTACGTGGCGGTGATCAGCAGCCCGGCCGGGACCGACCAGCGCGTCGGGGCGGTGGCCTGCGCGTTGATGATGGTCGTGCTGGCCAGCACCGCGATCCAGCTGCCCTCCCCGGGCAGCACCTCGGGCGCCACCAGGCGGGGGATCAGCAGGCACGCCACCGCGGTGAGCGCGACGTCACCGGCGACCAGGGCGGGCGTGATGCCGTGGCGCAGCGCCCGGCCGGCGTACCAGAGCGACCAGCCGGTCAACACGGCCACACCGGGCAGCAGCAGGGCCGGCTCGACCGGTGGGGTACGCACCGACAGCGCCACCGCCGCGCCGACCAGCCCGCAGGTCAGCCGCAGCAGCGCGGGCATCGTGGTGAAGATGAGGGTGAACGCGCCGCCGGCCGGATTGTCCAGCGCGGGCGGCGACGCGGTCGGGGTGGCAACGGCCGCCATCGGGAGGCGTCCTTCCGACAACGACCCGGTCCGGGTCCGCACGGCATAGATCGACATCGGAGAATAGCATGGCCGCCGACAATCAATCACGCGTTCTGTACCGAAAGTCGCCGGTGTGTCACCCAGTGCTGCGAGGCTGGAGCAGGTCCCACCGGTTGCCGTACAGATCGGCGAAGACCGCGACCGAGCCGTACGCCTCGTGCCGGGGCTCCTCCAGGAACCGCACCCCGGCGGCGACCATCCGGGCGTGGTCCCGGGCGAAGTCCTCGGTGTACAGGAACAGGCCCACCCGGCCGCCGGTCTGGTCGCCCACCCGGGCCAACTGCTCCGCACTGCTCGGCCGGGCCAGCAGAAGTGCCGTCTCCCGGGCGCCCGGCGGGCGCACCACCACCCAGCGCGAGCCGTCCGGGCGGACGGTGTCCTCCACCAGCTCGAAACCGAGGCCGCCGACGTAGAAGTCGATCGCCTCGTCGTACTCCCGCACCAGCAACGCGACCAGTCCCAGATGTGCCATTCCGCCATCATGCCGGCGGCCGTGCGGCAACCCCGATCGGCGTTCGGAAGATGTGAGCTGTGCCTGCCCCGGCGTCCGTCTCCCCGGAACCGGGCGCGGTTCCCGCCCGTCCCATCACCTGGCAGAGAGAGAAGGTGGTGGGCCGATGCGCTCGGGCCGGACGGTACTGGCGGTGGCGCTGCTCGGCGTGGCGCTGGGCGGCTGCGCGGGCCAGGGCAGCGGGCCGGATGCGGGGGACGACCCCGGCCCGGCCCGGATCATCGAGAGATGGACCTCCTGCGCCGAGGCGGCACCACGGGCCGGTGCCGGTGTCGTGCTGCCGGCGCCGGACGGGGCTGAGCCGCTGCCGACCGGGGAGGACCCGGCGATCGGGCGGATCGACCCCGCGTTCACGCCGGTCACCGCCGTGCTCTGCGGCCGGGAGATTCGACCACGCCCCGGCGGCGGTGAGGAGCAGGTGGCCACCGAGCGGCGCGCCGACGAGATCGGTGCCCTGGTCGACGCGCTACGCCTGCCGGACCGGCGGCCCGACGGCGAGATCGCCTGCACCCTCGACATGGTCATCCCGCCCTGGCTGGCCCTGCTCGACGAGCGGGGTCGCTGGCTGCGCCCGTACCTGCCGGCCGACGCCTGCGGCAAGCCCCGCGCGGAGGTACGCGCCGCGCTCGACGGGCTGCGGCTGACCACCGTGGACAGCCGTACCGTCGGGCAGGTCGAGTCGGCGGCGGCCGCGGCCGCTGGCTGCGCGCAGCGGTGGGCGGACATGGTGTGGGTGGAGACGACCATGGGACGCCCGGGACCACCCGCGCCGGCGACGGTCCCGGCCGCGGAGCCGCTGCGCCTCTGCGTCTACCAGGTGCCCGCGTCGGAGCGGGGCGGCGGCAAACCGGCGGGTGACTTCGCGTACGGCGGGCCACTGCCGCCCGATCGGCAGGCAGCGGTGCTCCGCGCACTGGCCGCCGCCGGGCCGGCGACCGCGTGCGCCACCCCGGCGTCCCGCTTCGCGGTGCTGCGCCCACTGGACGGAACCGGCGGACCCGACCGGTACGTCGAGCTCGACGGCTGCCGGCGCTTCCTGGTCGTGCCGCCCGCCGGCGGGCCGCAGCTCGGACAGGGCGACGCCGCGCTGGCCGAGTTGCTGCGACGCTGACCCGTCGCTCTTTGCCCGATCCCGCCCGGATCGCCGTGGCGTTCTGCTGCACTGGGACGGGGAAGCGCGGCGGTGGGATGAGGAGCAGATGGCATCGTTGGCCTGGTCAACCTATGTCGCACCCGCCAAGCCGGTCGTCTCGACCGACCTGCCGCCCGGCGAGAGCCGCGAGATGTGGTCGCCCACCAGCTCGACACTGATCTACGGAGACCACGACGCGGTCCTGGTCGACGCCCTGCTGACCCTCGACGAGGGCCGGGCCCTGGCCGACTGGATCTCGGCCAGCGGCAGGAACCTCACGACGATCTACATCACCCACGCCCACGGCGACCACTTCTTCGGTGCGGCTGCCGTGCTGGAGCGCTTTCCCGGGGCGCGGATGGTCGCACCGTCGAGCGTCGTGGAGAAGATGCACGACCAGCTGGGGAAGCAGTGGTTCGACGGTGTGTGGCGCAAGGGGTTCCCCGACCAGATCGCGGAGCGCCCGCCCGTCGCCGAGCCGCTGGCCGGCGACACCATCGACCTGGAGGGCGAGCAGTTGGTGGCTGTCCCGACCGGCCACACCGACACCGACGACACGACGGTGCTGCACGTACCGTCGATCGGTCTCGTCGTCGCCGGCGACGTGGTCTACAACGACGTCCACCCGCACCTCGGCGAGGCCGGCCACGACGGCATCCAGAATTGGCGGGCGGCCCTGAGGACGGTCAACTCGTTGCGGCCGTGCACCGTCATCGCCGGCCACAAACGGGAGGGCGCCGACGACGACCCGAACACCGTCGAGGAGACGCGCGACTACCTGCAGGAGGTCGAGGCCGCCGCGCGACGCACCGGGAGCGCCGAGGAGCTGTACGCGGCGATCATCGAACGCTACCCGGACCGGATCAACCGTGCCGTCGCCTGGAAGTCCGCGCACGCGCTCAAGGGCAGGCTCAGTTGACCGGCAGCACCGCCGGGCCGCCGCCAGCGATGGACCGGGTGAGCTTGCGCCCGCCGGACCAGAAGTAGCAGCGCACCCCCCGATCACCACGCGCCCACAACTCCGGCGAGGGGAAGCGGTACTCGGTGCCGGTGCGGTAGCGCAGCCTGCCGTCGACGGGCACCTTCGCATAGCGGGCGATCACGGTACGGCAGGCCCCGTGGAACGCGGCTGCCGCTACTTCTGGCCGGCGACGTAGACACCGCGTCCGGGTTGGCCGACGACCAGGTCCCGGTCGTGCAGGAGCGAGACGGCGCGGTAGGCGGTGGCGACGCTGACATCGAACTGGTCGGCCAGCTCGCTCGTGCTGGGCAGCTTTGTCCCGGGCGCGAGATCACCACTCTTGATCTTTGCGGTCAACTCGTCGGCGATACGCCGATATTCGGCAGGCGCAGAGGGCATGAGGTCGGTTCCCTTGGTTCGGCCCTGCCATCTGACCATGGCCCAACCACCGTCAGCAAGTGATGTAAGAGGATCACGCACGGTGCTTTTACCTACATCAGATAGTGACGTAGGTTGGTCGTGGCTGCTCCCTTGGTTCGGCAAACCCGTGGGCAGCCCCGTCAGGGCGGCGTGGATCCCGTCGCCCTGACGGCTGTCCGTTGGGCTTGACGCAGGAGTGCCGATGAACCGGATCCGCTACAACGACTACCTACTCGCCACTGCGCTGACGATGGCTCGCCGGCATCGACCGGTGTGGAGCTGGACGCACTGGCGGCGGGTCTGCCGCTGCGGCTCGGAGTTGCCCTGCCACACCCGGCACCGCCTCCCGATCAGCCGGGGCCACTGGCCGTCGTGAGCGTTCCAGCCACGGGGGACATCGTGCTCATCGGTGCCGCCGCCAGCGTCCAGTTCGCCGGTGACCGTGCTCTCCGGCTCCGCATCTCCGCCGTGAACCTGGGCCCGACCTACCACGGTTGGATCTGGCTGACCGGCTACGTCCTCGACAAGCGGGGGCGGGCGGTCGACCGGCGTGAGGTCTACGTGCAGGCGGCCGGCATCGAGATCCTGACAGCCGATGCAGGTCCGGCGAGGCGCGCCGCGGGCGAGAGTCAGAGGCGCGGACTACGGTCTCGGCATGGCAGCCAGCATTGATCTGACGCTTGACTCCACCGACGCGCAGGTGCTCGCCGCGTTCTGGAAGACGGCCCTGGGCTATGTCGACGAGCCGCCGCCCGCGCCCTTCGCCACTCGCGAAGAGTGGCTCGCGCAGTTCGACCTGCCGGAGGATGACGTCGCGGACGATGGTGCGTGGCTGTGCGATCCCGACGGGGTCGGCCCTCGCCTCTCCATCCTCAACGTTCCCGAGCCCAAGACGGCGAAGAACCGGCTCCACATCGACATTCGGGTCCCCGGCCACGGCAGCCACGACGAGCGGTGGTCGCGGATCAGGGCGGAGTCGGAGCGTCTGGTGAAGGCGGGCGCGAGCGTCCTGGAGGAAGTCGACGGCCACCACGTGGTGATGGCCGACCCCGAGGGCAACGAGTTCTGCGTCGCCGCAGCCTCAGCCTGAAGGGTGGCTTCAGTATTGGTGTGGGTAGCGCGAATGGCTGCACATAAGACGGGTGCGGAGGTGTCTAGCGCGCACGGGGGAAGCCGAGAGAGGAGCAGGCATGTCGACCGAACCGGAGCCGGGCCTCGCGCCCGCGCACACGAGACCCCGCCATACCGAGGCTGATCCGGTCATGATGACGGTCGACGGGCACAACTTTCGCATTCGTGAGCGTGCTGAGAATCCCGGCGAGTACGACTTCGACTGGCTCAGCGGGCCGCACGACTACGGCTTCGGGATCAGCAGAGCTGACGGCTCGGCAATGACCCTGCCGCAGATGCGGGAAGCCATCCGTAACTTCCTCGCTGAGATCGACCCCGCCACCGGATACCTGAAGGAGTAGATCTTCAAGTTTTGTCACCATCAGTGCGACCAGCGGTAATGGTGGCGCGCCCGGCAGGATTCGAACCTGCGGCCTCGGGATTAGAAGAAGATCGTGGATGGCTGGCCGGCCGACGGGTGGCCACGGAAAGCCCTAGGCTGACGCCATGTCGGCCGAGCACAACGTGATTGACCTAGACGAGCACGATCGTCAGCCGGCGCTGTCGGGGCGAACCGCCCCTGTCCGCCTCGTGACCAGACGGAAGTGGAATGTGCGGCTCGTAGCTGCGTTCGTGGTCGGCGTTGTGCTAGGCGGTATCGGTGTTGGAGTGCTGCGAGACTCGCGGGAGGAACGAGAGCGGAACGCTTCGGTTTCACTCGTGGCCTTCCCTGCATCCGCCGGTGGCGGGGGTTCGGATGCCACGGGCATCCTCCGGCTGGACGGGCAATTGGCAGTAATCAACGCTGGCCCCACGCCGATCACGGTGAGTGCGGCTAGCGGTCAACGACCCGGCGTCCAGGTTCATGACACCGGCCAGTCTCGGCTGCTACGCCCGGGCGGTACCGGTTGGATCAGTGTCAAGCTGCGCATCGAGTGCGCTCTCGCCTTTGGGAGCGAGCCGTTGTCGATACGGTTCTCCGTCGAGACCGCCGACCGACAGGTCCGAGAGGCCAGTTATCCCGTCGCCGTAGCGGGAAGCGTTTGGCACTACGGGGCTGAGCGGCCATGCACGCCTCGCTGATTGGGGAAAGCGTCGCGGCTAGCGCTGAAGCGGATCTCTGAGGAGGGCCGGGGTTCGGGGCAGAGCCGAAATCTTCTGATCGTGTCGTTCCCAAGCGTGGCCGGCCGGCCCGCCGATGCCGGCTGGAGGTCGCCAGCAGGCCGGGGCCGGGCCGGCGCCGCTTGACTGGCTGCGGCTGCACGACTTGCGGCACGCCTGCGCGACGTTCCGGCTCGTTGCCGGTGCCTCGCCCCGGACGGTGATGAAGGTGCTCGGTCACAGTCAGATCGGGCTGACGATGAACACCTACGCCCACGTCCTGCCGGAGATCGAGCGGGCCGCCGTGGACGAGGCTGCGAAGCACCTCTTCGGGTGACTTGGCTGTACGAATGGCTGTACGCAAGCCCTGGTGGTCGTCTCGACCGGGAGCGGAAAGCCGCTGACCTGCGGTGAGGTGGGTGCGCCCGGCAGGATTCGAACCTGCGGCCTTGGGATTAGAAGTCCCCTGCTCTATCCGCTGAGCTACGGGCGCGTGGCGTGGGTGTCGCGCCACGAGGGTACCGCCGCCCCGCCTCGTGGCGGGGAAAAGGGTGCTCGCGTCCACGTCGCCGAGCAGGGTCTCACGGTGGCCGGGTGACCGGCATCCGGGTTCCCGCCGGTCAATCCGCTGCCGGACCGTACCCTCGGCTGGTGCTGCTGGATTCCGACGCCGAGAACGACGTCGCCTACGAACTGTGCCAGATCGTCGGCCGCGCCATCCTGCCGTACCGGTCGTCGGACGCCACCGACCAGCGCTTCGGCACCGCCTTCTTCTTCCAGGGCACCGACGACCCGGTGGGGGAGTCGCTGCTGACGGCCGCCGACCTGATCGGTACCCCCGGCGGGGAGCTGGGCCTGCGCGCGAGCGTCACCGAGCCGGCCGGGGTCGCCCCGGCCGCTGTCGCGGAGGACGAGATCCGGCCGGGCTGGGCCCGCTTCCCCGGCGATGGCGTCGCGGTGCTGCCCACCGGCGGGCTGCACCGGTATGCCGGCGACGGCGGCTGGCGGTGGCGCGTACAGCCGGTGCCCGCCGGGATCGCCGCCGGGCCCGAGGTGGTCGCCCGCCTCGGCGCCGACGCCGGTTCCGCTTTCGTGCTGGCCCATGGGGTACGCGAGGACGGGTCGAGGCCGCTGGAGGTGGCCATCGAGCGGGTGGTCCGCGACGGGGACGCCGTGCGGATCACCACGGAACTGCCACCGGGGTACGTCGGCGCGCCGGTCTTCGTCGTCCAGGCGGACGCCGCCGGGGACGTGTCGCTGTACTGCCTGGGCCTGGTGCTCCCCGGCGTCGACGGTCACCCGGTGGCGACGTTCGACCGGATCCGGGCCGTCCTTGCGGCGGCGACACCCGGCGACGCCTGAGCCCCGAGCTGTACGGGGTCGCTGTCGGGCGGGCCAGGAGCCCGGCGGGGGTCAGTCGCCGGTCGTCACCGCATCGGCCGGATCGCCCGCTGGCCGCCGACTCCCCGGCAACCGGGCCGCACCGGACGCCGCGTCGCCGGGCGATGCGCTGTCGGTCGACGCGCTGCCCTCTGGCCTGGCGTCCGGCGAGACGGTGTCGATCGGGTCCCCGGCGGCAGGGGCGGGGTCGGCCGGGGCGGTG
>NZ_QGKR01000359.1 GCF_003172955.1 Micromonospora acroterricola
GGCGGTGACCGGGACGGCTTCGGCGTCGGCGGGAGTGGTGGCCTGGGGCGCGGGGGCGGCCGGGCGGCGTTCGCGGGTGGACCACTGCACGGAGAGGGCGGCGAGCAGCACCAGGCAGGAGCCGAGCATGTGCGCGCCGACGAGGACGGCCGGCACGTGGGTGAAGTACTGCACGAAGCCGATCAAGCCCTGGCCCAGCTCCACGGCGAGCAGGATCACCGCGGCCCGGGTGGCCCGCCGTGCGCCGACCGCGCGGAACGCGAAGATCAGCGCCACCGAGAGGCCGAGCAGCAGGAAGACGCTGTCCGCGTGCACCTGGGAGATCGACTCCGGGTCCAGTCCGTTGCGGGCGGCGCCGTGGTCGCCCGCATGCGGGCCGCTGCCGGTGACCCAGGTGCCGATGACCAGCACCGCGACGCCGACGCCCGTGGTGACCCGGGCCAGCGCGCGTAGCGGCGCCGGCACCACGGCCGCCGTCGGGCCGTCGGGTTCGACGACGCGCCGCCAGAGGGCGTACGCGGCGGCGATCACCGCCATCGAGGCGAGGAAGTGCAGCCCGACCACCCACGGGTTGAGGTTGGTCAGCACGGTGATGCCACCGATCACCGCCTGGGCCGGAATGCCCAGGAAGACCGCGATGGCCAGCGCCAGCAGCCCGGGCCGACGCGGCCGGTGCGCGAGCACGGCCAGCACGGTCGCCAGCGCGATCAGGCCCACCGCGAAGGTCAGCATCCGGTTGCCGAACTCGATCACCCCGTGCACGCCCATCTCGGACGTCGTGGTGTACGACGCGTCGGTGCACCGCGGCCACGTCGGGCAGCCGAGGCCCGAGGCGGTCAACCGGACGGCCCCGCCGGTGACGACGATGCCCACGTTCGCGATGATCGAGGCGAGCGTGAGGCGGCGCAGCAGGGTGCCGGAGACCGGACGGACGAATCGGTTCACGGCGCAAATCCTACGCATCGTAGTGATCGAGGTTCGTCCGACTCCGCCGCGTCGGTGGTTCGGATCACCGGAACCGGGGTTTGCCACCCTCCGAGTAATTACGTAACGTTGGCGTTGTGAAAAACGCGGCGGCGCTCTCCGGGCGGCAGCCGACGGCCGGTCCGGCCGTCGGTGCGTCCACGTCCGCGCCGATCGTGACCACGCACGCCGCGCTCGGCGGCGCCAACCCGACCGAGGTCTCCACCCGGGACCGGGTCACCCAGCTGCTGCTGGAGCGGGGCGCCACGACCGCGGCGCAGCTCGGCTCGGCTCTCGGGCTCAGCCCGGCGGCGATCCGCCGACACCTGGACGCGATGCTCGCCGACGGCGACGTGGTCGCCCG
The DNA here is from genome assembly GCF_003172955.1 of Micromonospora acroterricola. Lineage (GTDB taxonomy): Bacteria > Actinomycetota > Actinomycetes > Mycobacteriales > Micromonosporaceae > Micromonospora > Micromonospora acroterricola. The sequence goes on from NZ_QGKR01000359.1 coordinate 1,328, forward strand.
CGAGCAGGTGGTGCAGGGCAGCCGCGGTCGGGGTCGTCCGGCCAAGGTGTTCCGGCTGACCGAGGCCGCGCGGGTCCGCTGTGGCACGCACCACTACGACAACATGGCCACCGCCGCCCTGCGGTGGATCGCCCGCAGCGGCGGCTCCGGCGCGGTCGAGGAGTTCGCCACCGAGCAGGTGGCCGCCCTTGAGGGCCGCTGCCGGACGGCCATGGAGGACGCCGGCGACGACCCCCTCGCGCGGGCGGAGGCACTCGCCGGTGCGCTCACCGCCGAGGGTTACGCTGCCAACGCGACCACGATCGCCTCCGGCGGCCAGCTCTGCCAGCACCACTGCCCGGTGGCGCACGTGGCCGCCGAGTTTCCCCAGCTGTGCGAGGCCGAGACCGCGGTGATCTCCCGTCTGGTCGGCACCCACGTACAGCGCCTGGCCACCATCGCGCACGGCGACGGGGTGTGCACCACGCACATCCCGGCCCAGCCGGGCCGCGCCCAGTCCGGTAATCCCGTCACCACTGTGAGGACAGATAGATGACCGAGCAGATCGTCCAGCCCCTGACCCAGGAAGAGCAGCTCGCCGCCCTGGGTCGCTACGAGTACGGCTGGTCCGACCCGGACGCCGCCGGGGCGGTCGCCCAGCGCGGCATCAACGAGGCGGTGGTGCGGGACATCTCGGCCAAGAAGAACGAGCCGGCCTGGATGCTCGACCTGCGTCTGAAGGGTCTGCGGCTGTTCGGCCGCAAGCCGATGCCGGCGTGGGGCGCCGACCTCAGCGGGATCGACTTCGACAACATCAAGTACTTCGTGCGGTCCACCGAGAAGCAGGCCACCAGCTGGGAGGACCTGCCCGAGGACATCAAGAACACCTACGACCGGCTGGGCATCCCGGAGGCGGAGAAGCAGCGGCTGGTCGCCGGCGTGGCGGCGCAGTACGAGTCGGAGGTCGTCTACCACAAGATCCGTGAGGACCTTGAGGAGCAGGGCGTCCTCTTCCTGGACACCGACACCGCGCTGCGCGAGCACGAGGACGTCTTCAAGGAGTACTTCGGCACGGTGATCCCGGTCGGCGACAACAAGTTCGCCGCGCTGAACACCTCCGTGTGGTCCGGCGGCTCGTTCATCTACGTGCCGAAGGGCGTGCAGGTCGAGATCCCGCTGCAGGCCTACTTCCGGATCAACACGGAGAACATGGGTCAGTTCGAGCGGACGCTGATCATCGTCGACGAGGGTGCGTACGTGCACTACGTCGAGGGCTGCACCGCTCCGCTCTACTCCTCCGACTCGCTGCACAGCGCGGTCGTGGAGATCATCGTCAAGAAGAACGCCCGCTGCCGGTACACGACCATCCAGAACTGGTCGAACAACGTCTACAACCTGGTCACCAAGCGTGCCGTGTGTCACGAGGGCGCGACCATGGAGTGGGTCGACGGCAACATCGGCTCCAAGGTGACCATGAAGTACCCGGCGGTCTACATGACCGGCGAGCACGCCAAGGGCGAGGTGCTCTCGGTGGCCATGGCCGGCGAGGGCCAGCACCAGGACGCCGGCGCCAAGATGGTGCACGCCGCGCCGCACACCTCCTCGACCATCGTGTCGAAGTCGATCGCCCGGGGCGGAGGCCGCACCTCGTACCGCGGTCTGGTGCAGGTGCTGGAGGGGTCGCACCACAGCCGGAGCACGGTCAAGTGCGACGCGCTGCTGGTCGACACCATCTCCCGCTCGGACACCTACCCGTACGTCGACATCCGTGAGGACGACGTGTCGATGGGGCACGAGGCGACCGTCTCCAAGATCAGTGACGACCAGCTCTTCTACCTGATGAGCCGGGGCCTGAGCGAGGACGAGGCGATGGCCATGATCGTGCGCGGTTTCATCGAGCCGATCGCCAAGGAGCTCCCGATGGAGTACGCCCTGGAGCTCAACCGGCTGATCGAACTCCAGATGGAGGGCGCGGTCGGCTGACGCCGCCCGCCCCGCCGACCGAGCACCAGACACCGTCGTCGTAGAACAGACCAAGGAAGAAATGACTACCCAGGCTTCCGCGCCGCCCAGCACCAAGTCGCAGGCGCTGCGCTCGTACGACGTCGCCGACTTCCCGGCCCTCACGGGCCTGGAGGAGGAGTGGCGTTTCACCCCGCTCAAGCGGCTGCGCGGCCTCGCCGGTGAGCCGCAGGCCGCGACCGGCACGGTCCGGCACGAGTACGCCGACCTGCCCGAGGGCGTGGCCGTCGAGCGCATCGGCACCGACGACCCGCGGGTGGGCAGCGTGCTCACCCCGGTCGACCGGGTCAGCGCGCTCGCGTACGGGGGCGCCGGCCAGGCGCTGCTGCTCACCGTGGCCAGCGACGTCGTGGTGGGTGCGCCGGTGAGCCTGCGGGTGGTCGGCGAGGGCGCCGAGGGCCTGACCTTCGGGCACACCTTCGTCGAGGTGGGCCGGTTCGCCGAGGTGACCCTGGTGCTGGAGCAGGTCGGCTCGGCGACCCTGGCCGACAACGTCGAGGTCTCCGTGGCCGACGGGGCGAAGCTGATCCTGGTCACCGTCGCCGACTGGGCCGACGACGCGGTGCAGGCACAGCACCTCAAGATCAAGCTGGGTCGGGACGCCCGGGTGACGCACGTCCAGGTCAGCCTCGGCGGTGACCTGGTGCGGCAGTTCACCTCGGTGGAATACTCCGGCCGGGGCGGCGAGGCCGAGCTGTACGGCGTCTACTTCGCCGACTCCGGGCAGCACCTGGAGCACCGGCAGCTGGTCGACCACAGCGTTCCGGACTGCCGCAGCTATGTCGGTTACCGGGGCGCCCTGCAGGGTGAGGACGCGCACACCGTCTGGGTGGGCGACGTGCTGATCCGGGCCGAGGCGACCGGCACCGACACGTACGAGATCAACCGGAACCTGCTGCTCACCGACGGCGCGCGGGCGGACTCCGTACCCAATCTGGAGATCGAGACCGGCGAGATCGCCGGCGCCGGCCACGCCAGCGCGACCGGCCGCTTCGACGACGAGCAGCTGTTCTACCTGATGGCCCGGGGTATCCCGGAGGGTGAGGCCCGCCGCCTGGTGGTCCGCGGCTTCTTCGCCGAGCTGATCAACAAGATCCCGGTGGAGTCGCTGCGCGAGCGTCTCGGCGACGCGATCGAGACCCGGCTCACCAAGGCCGGCGCCTGATGATCCGGATCTGTTCCACCGAGGACGTGCCGAAGGGCACCGCGATCAGCGCGGACGTCGACGGCACCCCGATCGCGCTGGTGCACGGCGAGGACGGCGAGTTCTACGCCGCCTACGACGAGTGCTCGCACGCCTCGGTCGCCCTCTCCGAGGGTGAGGTCGACGGCTGCACACTCGAGTGCTGGCTGCACGGGTCGCGCTTCGACCTGCGCACCGGGCAGCCCTCCGGCCTGCCGGCCACCGAACCCGTACCCGTCTACCCCGTCGAAGTCCGCGACGGCGACATCTACCTCAGCCTGACGCCGAGTAATGGAGTGACCCGATAATGAGCACCCTGGAGATCCGCGACCTGAAGGTGTCGGTCAAGCTGCCCGAGGGTGAGCTCAAGCCGATCCTGGCCGGCGTCGACCTGACCGTCCGCTCCGGTGAGACCCACGCGATCATGGGCCCGAACGGCTCCGGCAAGTCCACCCTGGCGTACTCGATCGCCGGTCACCCCAAGTACGAGATCACCAGCGGCTCGGTGACCCTCGACGGCGAGGACGTGCTCGCCATGACCGTCGACGAGCGGGCCCGCGCCGGCCTGTTCCTGGCCATGCAGTACCCGGTCGAGGTGCCCGGCGTCTCGGTGGCGAACTTCCTGCGCACCGCGAAGACCGCCATCGACGGCGAGGCGCCGAAGCTGCGCACCTGGGGTGGCGAGCTGCGCGGCGCCATGGAGCGCCTCCAGATGGACCCGGCGTTCGCCCAGCGCAACGTCAACGAGGGCTTCTCCGGCGGTGAGAAGAAGCGGCACGAGATCGTCCAGCTGGAGCTGCTCAAGCCGAAGATCGCCATCCTCGACGAGACCGACTCCGGCCTCGACGTGGACGCGCTGCGCGTGGTCAGCGAGGGCGTCAACCGGGTCCGCGACACCGGCGACACCGGCGTGCTGCTGATCACCCACTACACGCGGATCCTGCGCTACATCAAGCCGGACTACGTGCACGTCTTCGTGGCCGGCCGGATCGTCGAGCAGGGCGGCCCGGAGCTGGCCGACAAGCTCGAGGCCGAGGGCTACGAGCGGTACGCCGCCGGGGCCGGCACGGCCAAGGCCTGAGCGGGAGAGGCGCTGCCGAGATGACCAGCATCGCGATCCCGACAGGGATGCCGCAGTACGACGACGTGCCGCGTTTCGACGTGGCCCGGGTGCGCGCCGACTTCCCGATCCTGGACCGGGAGATCAACGGGCACCCGCTGGTCTACCTCGACAGCGCCAACACCTCGCACAAACCCCGCCAGGTGCTCGACGTGCTCGGGGAGCACTACGCGCGGCACAACGCCAACGTGTCGCGCTCGGTGCACACCCTGGGCACCGAGGCCACCGAGGCGTACGAGGGGGCGCGGGCGAAGGTTGCCGCGTTCCTCAACGCGCCGAGCACCAACGAGGTGGTGTTCACGAAGAACTCCACCGAGGCGATCAACATCGTGGCGTACGCGTTCTCCAACGCCTCGCTGCGCGCCGACGCCGACCCCCGGTTCCGGCTGGGCCCCGGCGACGAGGTGGTGATCTCCGAGATGGAGCACCACTCGAACATCGTCCCGTGGCAGCTGCTCTGCGAGCGGACCGGCGCGACCCTGCGCTGGTTCCCGGTCACCGACCAGGGGCGGCTGGACGAGTCCGGCCTGGAGAACCTGGTCACCGAGCGGACGAAGATCGTTTCGCTGGTGCACATGTCGAACATCCTCGGCACGATCAACGCCACCTCCCGGATCACCGCGCGGGTCCGTGAGGTGGGGGCTCTGCTGCTGCTGGACTGCTCGCAGTCGGTGCCGCACCTGCCCATCGACGTGGTCGACCTGGACGCCGACTTCATCGTCTTCACCGGGCACAAGATGTGCGGTCCGACCGGCATCGGTGTGCTCTGGGGCCGGGGCGACCTGCTGGCGGCGATGCCGCCCGTGTTCGGCGGCGGCTCCATGATCGAGACGGTCACCATGGCCCGGTCGACGTTCGCCGCGCCACCGGCCCGGTTCGAGGCCGGCACCCCGCCCATCGCCGAGGCGGTCGCGCTCGGCGCGGCCGTGGACTACCTCACCGGGATCGGGATGCGGGCCATCCAGTGGCACGAGAAGGAGCTGACGGCGTACGCGCTGGAGGCCCTCGGCTCGGTACGCGACCTGCGGATCTTCGGCCCGACCGTGCCCGTGGGCCGGGGCGGCACCATCTCGTTCGCGCTGGGTGACGTCCACCCGCACGACGTGGGTCAGGTGCTCGACTCGCTCGGCGTGCAGGTGCGGGTGGGCCACCACTGTGCCAAGCCCGTGTGCAGCCGGTTCGGCGTCCCGGCGATGACCCGGGCCTCGTTCTACCTCTACACCACCACCGAGGAGATCGACGCCCTGGTGACCGGTCTGGAGCAGGTACGGAAGGTGTTCGACTGATGCAGCTCGACCAGCTCTACCAGGAGATCATCCTGGATCACTACAAGCACCCGCACGGGCGTGGCCTGCGCGACGCCGAGGACTCGGGCGACCACGTCGCGGAGGCGCACCACGTCAACCCAACCTGCGGCGACGAGGTCACCGTCCGGATCGCCACCGACGGCGCGGTGCTGCACGACATCTCGTACGACGGGATGGGCTGCTCGATCAGCCAGGCGTCGGCGAGCGTGCTGCACGAGTTGCTGCGCGGTCGGGGCGCTGGGGAAGCATTCGAGGTGCACGAGGCGTTCGTCGAGTTGATGTCCGGACGTGGCCAGGTCACGCCGGACGAGGACGTACTCGGTGACGGGGTGGCTTTCGCGGGTGTGGCCCGCTACCCCGCTCGGGTCAAGTGCGCGCTGCTGCCGTGGATGGCGTTCAAGGACGCCGCGGCACGCGCCGGTGTGGGCGTGAGCCCGGAGGTGAAGGCATGAGCGAGAACACCGCTATCGAGGCGACGTCGGAGGCCGGCGACGCCACCGCGACGCCGCAGACCGGCGCCGTGACGCCCGACGGCGCCGCCACGCAGGGTGCCGGCGACGCCGCCACCCCGGCGGCCGGCGTCAGCAAGGCCGTCATCGCCGAGATCGAGGAGGCGATGAAGGACGTCGTCGACCCGGAGCTCGGCATCAACGTGGTCGATCTTGGCCTGGTGTACGGGGTGCACGTCGACGACGAGAACGTCGCGACCCTGGACATGACGCTCACCTCGGCGGCCTGCCCGCTGACCGACGTGATCGAGGAGCAGACCCGGCAGGCGCTGACCACCGGCCCGGGCGGCGGCCTCGTCAACGACATCCGGATCAACTGGGTGTGGCTCCCGCCGTGGGGGCCGGACAAGATCACGGACGAGGGTCGGGACCAGCTCCGCTCCCTCGGCTTCAACGTCTGAGCCGACTCCGGTTCGGCAGCATCGAGCGCGGTACCCGTTCCGGGTGCCGCGCTCGACCCGTTCCAGCACAACCACGTCCCGCGCTGCGCTGCCTGCTACCTGCTACCGCCGGCCCGAGTCGGCCATGATCGTGCTCGATCCTGGATTTAGTGCCCAACTGTCGCTTGGAGGCCACTCGATCCAGGATCGAGCACGATCATGATCCGGGTGCGGTGCGGTGCGGTGCGGTGCGGTGCGGTGCGGTGCGGTGCGGTGCGGTGCGGTGCGGTGCGGTGCGGTGCGGTGCGGTGCGGTGCGGTGCGGTGCGGTGCGGTGCGGTGCGGTGCGGTGCGGTGCGG
>NZ_QGKR01000360.1 GCF_003172955.1 Micromonospora acroterricola
GGGTGTCGGGGGGTCGGGGGTGCTTCAGGTCGACGGGCGGTGTGGCGTCGGGCTGGCGTCAGGTCAGGGCGCGCCAGAGTAGGTAGAGGCCGATCGTCGTGCCGAAGACCACGATCATCGTCTTGAGCAGCACCGGGGGCAGCCGGCGGACCAGCCGGGCGCCGGCGTACCCGCCGATCAGCGTGGCCGGGGCGACCACCCCGACGGCCGCCCAGTTCACCGGCCCGAACAGGGCGAACACCACCAGCGTCGTGAACCCCACCACCGCCGAGAGCAGGTTCTTGATCGCGCTCACCCGGGCCAGCGTCGCGTCCAGCACCAGGGCCAGCCCGGCCACCAGCATCACCCCGAGCGCCGCGCCGAAGTATCCGCCGTACACCGCGCCGAGCGCGACCATCGTCTGCACCGCGACCGTCCGCTGGCGCGGCGACAGGTCCCGGGGGTGCCCGACCAGCCGGCGCAGCGGGTCCTGAAAGGCGAGCACCGCGGTGGCGCCGAGCACCAGGAACGGCACGACCAGCTCGAACGCCCGCGCCGGGGTGGCCAGCAGCAGCAACGCGCCGAGGATGGTGCCGACGATCGTGGTGGGCACCAGCGTGGCCAGCGCCCGACCGCGCGGCAGATCGGCCCGGCTGCCCGCCACGCTGGCCAGGTACCCGGGAAACACGGCGACGGAGTTGCTGACGTTCGCCGGCACCGGCGGCAGCCCGACCGCGATCATCGCCGGAAAGGTGATCAGCGAGCCACCACCGGCCACCGCGTTGACCGTGCCAGCGGCGAGACCGGCGGCGAGCAGCAGCGCGGCGTGGGAGAGATCCATAGCCCCACGAGGCTAGTCCCCGCCTGGTCGGACGGGCACGTCGGAGTCCGTACCCGGATGACCATGGATGCCCCTGAACTGCGCGATCTTGGCCAGGCGGGGCGGCAATACCCACGGCCCGCCCGTCGTTAGGATGAGAGCGCGACGGACGAGTCGACCGGGCGGTCGCGTCGGCGGGTTTCGACCCGCCGCCGAGGAACGTCCGGACTCCACAGGGCAGGGTGGTTGTTAACGGCAACCCGGGGCGACCCGCGGGACAGTGCCACAGAAAACAGACCGCCGACCCCTCGGGGACGGTAAGGGTGAAACGGTGGGGTAAGAGCCCACCAGCACCCCGGGTGACCGGGGTGGCTCGGTAAACCCCACCCGGAGCAAGGCCAAGCAAGGGCCGTCACCGCAAGATGACGACCCGGCGCAGACGCTTGAGGGCTGCCCGCCCGATGTCTGCGGGTAGGCCGCTGGAGCCTGCCGGCGACGGCAGGCCGAGATGGATGGCCGCCGCCGGCGCGAACCCCTCGGGGTACGCGCCGCGCACAGAATCCGGCGTACAGGTCGACTCGTCCGTCGCCCGATCAGGCCAGCCACCCGTACCGGTGGCTGGCCTGTTGTCGTCTCACGTGCTGCCGCTGGCCCCGTCTGGCAAGGCGTACGGGGGCACTACCCGTATTCCCGCGATATCGGGGTAAGGCGTTCTGGGCTCGGCATATGGCGGCGGCGTGCCTTTGACCGGGCACACGTCCGGGCGGCGCCCTGAACCGGAGATGCCCCTCGCGCGGCACGAGCCGGGCCGTCCCGTTTGTCGCAGTCAAGAGAGCCGAAATGCCCGTTCGACCTCCAGTGAGCTCAGACGAGAGGGAGGCACGCATGGCCGTCAAGACCGAAACGCGAACCCGCACCGCTGAGATCCGACCCTTCCGGGTGGAAGTGCCCGAGGCCGACCTCCAGGCACTGCGTGCCCGCATCGCGGCCACGCGCTGGCCGGAAAAGGAAACAGTTCCCGACCAGTCGCAGGGCGTGCAGCTCGCGACGATTCAGACGCTGGCCCGTTACTGGGAGAAGGATTACGACTGGCGCAAGGTCGAGGCGAGACTGAACGCCGTACCGCAGTTCATCACCGAGATCGACGGCCTGGACATCCATTTCATCCACGTGCGTTCGAAGCACGAGGATGCGCTGCCGATGATCGTCACGCACGGATGGCCGGGTTCGGTGATCGAGCAGCTGAAGATCATTGACCCACTCACCAATCCCACGGCACACGGTGCGAGCGCGTCGGATGCCTTCCACCTGGTGATCCCGTCGATGCCCGGCTATGGCTTCTCCGGTAAGCCGAGCATGCCCGGCTGGGATCCGGAACACATCGCGACTGCCTGGATCGAGTTGATGAAGCGCCTCGGCTACACCCGGTTCGTGGCGCAGGGCGGCGACTGGGGCGCCCTCATCACGGAGCTGATGGGAGTGCAGGCGCCGCCGGAACTGATCGGCATTCACACCAACATGCCCGGCGTGTACCCGCCGGAGATCGACGCGCTGCTCCAGTCCGGCATCACCGGTGCGAACAACCCGCTCGACTCGCTCCCATCCAATCTCTCCGATGACGAGAAGCGTGCCTGTGAGCAGGCGGACTTCTTCTGGAAGCACTCCGGCTACGCCCTGGAGATGGGGCGCCCGCAGACGCTGACCGGGTTGGCGGACTCGCCCGTCGCCCTGGCGACCTACATGCTCGACCATGACGCGGCCAGCCTGGCGCTCATCACGGAGTCCGTCGCGGGGCAGCCCCGGGGCATCACGCCGGACGATGTCCTCGACAACATCACGCTCTTCTGGCTGACCAACACAGGGGTTTCCGCCGCTCGGCTCTACGCGGAGAACCAGCTCTCCTTCTTCGCTGCCAAGGGCGTCTCCATCCCGGTCGCCGTCAGCGTCTTCCCGGACGAGCTCTACGAGGCGCCGAGGAGCTGGGCGGAGCGGGCGTATCCGAACCTCATCCACTACAACCGGCTCGACAGGGGCGGGCACTTCGCGGCCTGGGAACAGCCGCAACTCTTCTCGGAAGAGATGCGCGACAGCTTCCGGTCGCTTCGCTAGATGAGCGTGTTCGGCCGTCCGCACCTGCCCTCGTTCGGCGGGGCGACCGAGTGGCTCAACTCCGAGCCACTCGGCCCCGCCGAGCTGGGCGGCCGCGTCGTCCTCGTGAACTTCTGGACGCTGACCTGCATCAACTGGCTGCGCCAGGAGCCGTACGTCCGTGCCTGGTCGCAGGCCTACCGCGACGACGGGCTGGTCGTGATCGGTGTGCACACGCCGGAGTTCCCGTTCGAGCACGAGGTTGACTGGGTGCGACGGGCGGTGACGGCGCGAGCGATCGACTATCCGGTCGCGGTCGACAACGACTACGCGGTCTGGAACGCCTTCGACAACCACTACTGGCCGGCGCTCTACTTCGTCGACGCGGACGGGGTCATCCGCGACGACCACTTCGGTGAGGGACGGTACGAGAAGTCCGAGCGTGTCATCCAGCAACTGCTCGGGATCGAGCGCGAGCCCGTCCCCGTCGAAGGTGCCGGGGTGGAGGCGGAGGCCGACTGGGACCACCTGCGTACGCCGGAGACGTACCTCGGTTTCGGGCGCGGCGAACGCTTCGCGTCGCCCAACGGCGCCGCGCTCGACGAACGCCGCGCCTACGACCCACCCGAGAGCCTGGGCCTCAACCAGTGGGCCCTGACCGGAGAGTGGACGATCGGGTCGGAGAATGTCGTGCTCGACCGGGCCGACGGGAGCATCGCCTACCGCTTCCACGCACGCGACGCGCACCTCGTGCTGTCTCCCGGAGCGCGCGGTCCGATCCCCTTCCGCGTGCTCCTCGACGGCGAACCTCCGGGCCCGTCACATGGCGTCGACGTCGACGAGAACGGCGACGGCCTACTCGAGGACGGCCGTCTCTACCAGCTCGTACGCCAGGACGACACGATCCGGGAACGGACCCTGGAGATCGCGTTCCGCGAGCCCGGTGCCGAGGCGTACGCCTTCACGTTCGGGTAGCGCGCGACCATCCGCGCGGCGCGGTGCCCGGCGGGCACCGCGCTACTTCGCGTCACCCCGCGCATCCCGCTCCCCGGCCGGCACGGGGTTGTCCCGCCCGCTGTCCGACAACCGTCTGGTCCTCCTCACACGGCGAAGATGCGCCCGTAGATGGCATCGATGACGTCGTTCTTCGCCAGGCTGTAGTCGCTGGGCCGGTGCGCGGTGTCCCGCGCGAGGCGTCGCTTGGTCGTGGCGTACAGCTCACGGTCGTCCGGGTGCGACCGCAGCCAGTCGCGGAAGAGCCGGTGCCGGACGGGTTCGGGCGCCCCCCGCGGCCAGACGTGCAGGTTGACGTCCTCCGCCGCGCTGACGAGCATCCGGTGACCGTGCCACCACGGCTCCCGGAGCACGAGCCGGTACCCGGCCCGCTCCAGTGCCGGCACGTAGCCCGACTCCTCCGCCGTGTCCTCGACGAGGAGGTCGATGTCGATGACGGGCTTGGCCGGCAGGCCCGGCACCGACGTGGACCCGACGTGCTCCAGGCCGATGACCAGGCTGCCCAGGGCCTCGGTGAGCAACGACCGGGCGGCAGCGAAACGATCCACCCAGGCCGGGTCGTAGTCCTCGATGACGACGGCACGCCACGTCCGTGGTGGATCGCCGATCAGGCCGGCTCCCACCTGATCCGGGCTGGCGTGGAAGCGCCGCACGACGTCCGGCGGATACTCAGGCACCGCAACCTCCGAAGGATCAAAGTCCGCCAGAGTACGACATCGGCGACCGCCGCGGCCGCGACCGGGTGAGCCGGGAGGGACGTCCAACCCGACCATCGCGGGCACCGGATGTCGGGTGCGCCGCCGGCCGTGACGCCTAGCGTGACTGCTCGACAGGGAAGGAGGCCCGGGTGCTGGAGCGGCTCAACGAGGCCATGGCGCACATCGAGCGGCACCTCGACCAGCGGGTCGAGGTGGCCGAGCTGGCGAGGATCGCGGTGACGTCGGAGTACCACTTCCGGCGGCTGTTCTCCGCGCTGGCCGGCATCCCGCTGTCCGAGTACGTCCGGCGGCGTCGGCTCACCGTCGCCGGCGCGGACGTGCTGGCGGGGGAGCGGACACTGCTGGACATCGCCGTGCGCTACGGCTACGGCTCGGCGGAGGCGTTCGCCCGTGCGTTCCACGCGGTGCACGGGGTGACGCCCGGCGAGGCCCGCCGTACGGGCGCCGCGCTGCGCGCCCAGCCCCGGATGTCCTTCCGACTGACCGTCGAAGGGAGCGGCAGCATGGAGTACCGGATCGTCAGCAAGGACGCGTTCACCCTGGTCGGGCGCAAGGCCCGGGTCCCGCTGGTACACGAGGGGATGAACCCGGGCATCGTGGCATTCATCAAGGGCATCGACCGGGAGACGGTCGGGCGGATCGAGGCGCTCTCCGATCAGGAGCCGGCGGGGATCGTCAACGTCAGCGACAACCTCGCCGACAGCCGCGCGGAGGGCACCGAGCTGGACTACTGGCACGGGGTGGTCACCGGGGCGCCGCCGCCGGAGGATCTGGACGCGCTGCCCGTGGCGGCCGGGACGTGGGCGGTCTTCACCACCTCCGGTGCGTTCCCGCAGGCCGTGCAGTTCCTGTGGCGGGACGTGTTCACCCAGTGGTTCCCGTCCAACCCGTACCGCAGCCGGCCCGGACCGGAGATCTCGCGGGTGCGGGTGTCCGAGGACGGCGGTCACGCGGACGCCGAGCTGTGGATTCCCGTCGAACGGGTCCCCACCCCTATGTAGAGAACCGATAGAGTGGGCGGATGCGGATGACGATTCCGGTCGCCAAGGTGCTGGCGGCGCTGCTCACCGAGCCGGAGGTGCAGCGGTACGGGTTGGACCTGATGCGGATGACCGACCTGCCCAGCGGCACGCTCTATCCCGTGTTGCACCGGCTGCGGGCGGCCGGCTGGCTGACCGCCGACTGGGAGGCGATCGATCCCGTCGCGGTCGGCCGGCCGGCCCGCCGCTACTACCGGCTCACCGCCGAAGGGGCGGCCGAGGCCCGCCGGGCGCTCGCCCACCTGCGCGCCGCCATCCCCGACGGTCGTCCCTCATGGGCGGCGCGGGCCCCGCCGGAGCACCGGCGTGGTGACCCGCCGGGTCGCCGAGATGGTGCTGGCGGTCGCCGCCAGACGCTGGCCGACCGACCTCCGCGACGACCTGCAGCGCGAGTGGGTCGCCGAGTTGCACGTGCTCGCCGCGGACGGGCGCCGGACGAAGATGGTCGGCTTCGCCGTGAGTCTCGCCGTCGGCCGGGCCGGTGCGCCGCTGGTCGACCGCACCACGGTGCACCGGCGGGCCCGCCGGTGCACCGTGGCCGCGCTGCTGCTGGCCCCGCCCGCCTGCGTCGGGATCGTGGTCGGCACCGCGCTGGCAATGAACCCGATCCAGACCTGGCTCATGGGAGTGCGCTGGTCGGAGCGTGCGCAGAAGCCGCTCGCCCTACGCGCTCGCGTACGCCATCCGGGCGGCCCGGTCGGCGCCCGCCGCGCCGGTCGCCCTCACGCCAACCCCGACGCCGACCCCGTCAACGGTCTGACCCGCGCACGCTCAGCCGGGCACGTCGTCCCACGTCGTGCCCGGCGGCAGATAACCGGCCGACTGGTTGTCACGCAGCGCGTAGGCGAGGACCAGTAGCGCGTGCGCGTCCAACTCGGGCAGCCGGTCCATCGGGAACCACCGCACGGCCAGCGACTCGTCGTCGTTGACCCGGGCGGTGCCAGCCACCACCCGGCAGACGAAGCCCAGGTTGAGGTATTCGCAGCGGTCCCCGTTGGGGTAGGTGTGCGGGTGCGAGACGGCGCTGGACAGACGCAGCGGCACCACGTCCAGGCCTGTCTCCTCCTGCACCTCGCGGACCAGTGCGCTGGCCGGCTGCTCGCCGGGCTCGACGAACCCGCTGACGACCGACCAGCGCCCGTCGTCGGCGCGCTGGCCGAGCAGCAGCTCACCGGCGTCGTTCCGGATGACCGCGCTGACGCTGGGCAGCCACAACAGGTCGTGACCGACGTGCTTGCGCATCCGCAGGATGTAGTCCGGGACTGCCATCGGGCGATCATAGGCCGCTCCTCCCGCGGCCACCGCGCCTCACCTGCACTTCTTTCGGCATTCCGCCTCGGGGCGCGGAAAGCGGCTCTACTGTGGAGAGGGTCGGCGACTTGCGTGATCCGGTGGCGGGCGACCGGATCGCGGTGCACAGTGATCCCATGAGCGACAGCGGACGTGGTGGGCAGTTCTACTGGTGCACCCGACACCATCGGGTCGAGACGGACGCCGACGTGTGCCCGGCAAAGCACGTCCTCGGCCCGTACGACTCGGCGGCCGACGCGGAGAACGCCCTGCAACGGGTGCAGGAGCGCAACGAGGCGTGGGACGCCGAGGACGCCCGGTGGGCCGGGGAGGACAGGTAGGCGGCGCGGGACGGCCCGCGCCGAGGTATTTCGTGCTCCGCGAGGACGCACGCGAGAGCACGTCCCCAAGGAGGGAACCACGATGGCCGAAGCACAGCAGGCCACCACCCGCCCGGCCGCCCGGCGTACCACCGCGAAGAAGACCGCCGCGGCGGAGCGGAACACGGCAGCGAGCCGGACCACCCCCGTGCGCAAGTCCACCACCGGCGCCGCGAAGGCGCCAGCCCGGAAGGCGGCCGGCGGTGCGGGGCGTGCCCCGGCCAAGAAGACCACCACCGCGGCCAAGGCGCCTGCGAAGAAGGCCGCCACCAAGACCTCCACCGCGGCCAAGAAAGCGCCGGCGAAGGCCTCCGCCGCCGGCCGCAAGACGACCACCGCCGCGAAGCGGACCCCGGCGTCCGCCGCGAGGAAGACGACCGCCGCCGTGAAGAAGACCACGGGTGGTACGGCGAAAAAGACCACGGGTACGGCGAAGAAGACGACCAGCGCCGCGAAGAAGACGACCAGCGCGGCCAAGAAGACCACGACGTCGGCGGCGAAGAAGACCACCGCCGCGGCGAAGGCGCCGGCGCGCAAGGCCGCGACCAAGGCGTCCACCGCGAAGAAGACGGCCGCCACGAAGGCGCCGGCGAAGAAGACGACGGCGAAGAAGACCGCGTCCACCCGCCCGAGCGGCGGCGCCCGCAAGGCCCCGGCGAAGAAGGCCCCGGCAGCGAAGTCGACCGCCACCTCGTCGACCGCCACCCGCAAGGCGGCGGCGAAGAAGGCGCCGGCGAAGAAAACCGTCGCGGCCAAGGCGCCCGCCCGGAAGGTGACCGCCCGCAAGTCACCCGCCCGTCCGGCCGCCGCCCGGGCCACCGCCCCCCGCGGCACCCGGACCACCGCCCGCAAAG
>NZ_QGKR01000153.1 GCF_003172955.1 Micromonospora acroterricola
GGCGCCCGCACCGGCGTGGCGCCCCGCCAACTTCAGGATCGACCGGGGAGGCGGGGAGGCGGGGCGACACGCCGGTGCGGGCGCCGCCAACCTCATGATCGACGCGGGGGTGTGGGTCACGCGGCGGAGGTCTGGGTCACGCCGGAGGTGTGGGTCACGCGGAGGTCTGGGTCAGAAGCCGAGGGCCTGGGCTCGGCGTTTGACTTCGCGGGCCTGGTCACCGGAGAGGGCGGCGGCCGGCGTGGCACCCGGGAGGGTGTCGTCCGGCTCGTAGAGCCAGCGCAGCGCGGCCTCGTCGTCGTAGCCGTTGTCGGAGAGCAGGTTGAGCACGCCGGGCAGGTGCTTGAGCGCGGTCTGGTTGGCCACCAGGTCGGCCGGCACCCGGCGGACGCCGTCGCGGCGGACCGCGAGCAGCTCCCGGTCGCGGATCATCTGGTGCACCTTGCTGATCGACACGTCGAGGCGCTCGGCGACGTCGGGCAGGGTGAGCCAACCGGCGGGATCGGTGGGTCCGGCGAGTTCGGGGCCGGGCGCGGCCTGGTCGGGTACGGGTTCGGTCACCCGATCACCCTGCCACGCCGCCGCCCGACCGGGCCACCGGCACCCCGGAAGACCGGTCCGAACCCGTTCGCGGACCGCCGGTGACCAGCGGATGAGGGGTCGGGGCAGGGGTCACGATCGCGGTGGGGGCCGACCGGGTCTGCCACCGGCTGTAGCATCCTGTTCAACCTTTGCCCCCTGGACACATAGACTCCCTGCCGATGGACACACAGGTCGCCGACACGTTGCTGGGCTCGCTGATCGACGGGCGCTACCGCATTCGCGGTCGCGTGGCCCGTGGCGGCATGGCGACCGTGTACACCGCCACCGACGAACGCCTCGAGCGCACCGTCGCTGTCAAGATCATTCACCCGACCCAGGCGCCCGAGGCCCGGGCCCGGATCGCCAACTTCGTGGCCCGGTTCACCGACGAGGCGAAGACCATCGCCCGGCTGACCCACCCGAACGTGGTGGCGGTCTACGACCAGGGCACGCACGGTGGTCTGCCGTACCTGGTGATGGAGTACGTCCGGGGCCGCACGCTGCGCGACGTGCTGGCCGAGCGGCGCCGGCTCAACCCGGACGAGGTGCTGGCCATCGCCGAGCAGATGCTCGCCGCGATCGCCGCCGCGCACCGCGCCGGCCTGGTGCACCGCGACGTCAAGCCGGAGAACGTGCTGGTCGCCGAGGCGCCCACCGGCGGGGTCGCCAACCTGGTGGACAGCGTCGTCAAGGTGGCCGACTTCGGGTTGGCGCGGGCGGTCGAGGCGAGCGCCGACGAGGAGCAGGGCAACCAGTTGATGGCCACCGTGGCGTACGTCGCCCCGGAGCTGGTCACCGAGGGCCGGGCCGACCCCCGCACCGATGTCTACTCGGCCGGCATCGTGCTGTTCGAGATGCTCACCGGTCGGGTGCCCTACGACGGGGACCGTCCGGTGGACGTCGCGTGGCAGCACGTCGACCGGGACGTGCCGGCGCCGTCGACCCTGGTTCCCGGCCTGCCGTCGATCCTCGACGACCTGGTTCAGCGGGCCACCCGGCGCGATCCCAACGCCCGGCCGGCCGACGCCGGCGTGCTGCTGGCCGAGGTGCAGACCGCTCGGGACCACCTGGGCGACGCCAACAGCCGTACCGCCGTGCTGCGCCGCGTGACCGATGAGCCGCCGGTGGCCCAGCCGACCATGATGGTCGCCACGGTCCGCCCGGCCGAGCGCCCGGCGTGGGCCCGGCTGCCCGAGGGCGGCGGGCAGGGGCCGGGCCGGCGACGGGCCGCCCCGGAGGCGACGGAGGGCCTGGGGGCCCGGCTCGCCGCGCTGCGCGCCACGGTGCTGGGCAACCCGCGCGGCCGCCTGGCCGTCGGCGCCGTGGTGGTGGTGCTGGGCCTGGTGGCCGCGATCGGCGGCTGGTGGTTCGGTGTCGGCCGCTACACGGAGGCCCCGCAGCTGGTCAGCCTGACCAGGGCCGACGCGCAGGCGCAGGCCGACCGCGCCGGGCTCATCCTGGTCTACGGCGAGCCGCGCTACGACGAGAAGGCTCCGAAGGACAGCGTGCTGGGGCAGAGCCCGGCGTCGGCCACCAAGATCGTCAAGGGCGGCACGATCACCCTGACCCTCTCCCTCGGCCCGGAGCGCTTCCCCGTCCCGGACGTGATCGGCAAGGAGTTCGAGCTGGCCGAGGCCGACCTGGTCAACGCGAAGCTGGTGGTCGCCAAGGGCACCGCCCGCTACGACGACAACCTGCCGGCCGGGGTCGTCGTGGACAGCTCCCCCAAGGTGGGCGCCGAGGTCAAACCGGGCGCGAAGATCACCCTCATCCTGAGCCGGGGCCGGGCGCCGGTGTCGGTGCCGAACCTGGTGGGCAAGAGCCTGACCGAGGCCCGGACGGCCCTGTCCCAGCTCAACCTGGTGCCGGTGGAGACCTTCAAGGACTCGGACAAGCCCAAGGACGAGATCCTGGGCCAGAGCCCGGCCGACGGCACCGGCGTGGAGAAGGGCACCCAGGTCAAGCTGGAGATCAGCAAGGGTCCGCCGCTGGTGGTCGTCCCCCGGGTGGTCGACCTGCCCTGTCCCCAGGCCAAGCAGGTGCTGGAGAGCCAGGGCTTCCCGGTGGCGATCCAGCTCAACCCGAACGCCGTGGTCCGCTTCCAGAACCCGGGCGAGAACTCGCAGGTGCCGCCGGGCACCCAGGTCACGATCGGCTGTTTCTGAGATGCCGCTGACCCCTCCCCGGCCCGTCGGCACGCACACCTCCACCTCCGGCGGGCTGGCCAAGGCCGCCCTGCCGTACGCCGACGCGACCGGCGCCGAGGTGGTGCAGGTCTACGTCTCCAACTCGCGGGGCTGGGCGCTGCCCCCCGGTGACCCGACGCAGGACGCGCTGTTCCGCGACGGCTGCGCCGAACGGGGCATTCCGGCCTTCATCCACGCCTCGCTGCTGGTCAACGTGGGCTCACCCACCCCGGCCACCGTCGAACGATCCGCGCAGACGCTGGCGCACGCGCTGCGCCGGGGCGTGGCGATCGGCGCCCGGGCGGTGGTGTTCCACGCGGGCAGTTCGGTGGACGAGGGGTACGCCGACGAGGCGATGCGACAGGTCCGCCGGGAGCTGCTGCCGTTGCTCGACTGGACCGCCCGGGCCGGCGGGCCGATGCTGCTCGTCGAGCCGAGCGCGGGCGGCGGCCGGTCGCTCGCCTCCCGGGTGGAGCAGCTCGGGCCCTACCTGGACGCGGTGGACCGGCACCCCATGCTCGGGGTCTGCTTCGACACCTGCCACGCCTGGGCCGCCGGGCATGACCTGGCGGCCGAGGGCGGCATGACGGCGACCCTGGACACGCTGGTGGCCACGGTGGGTGCCGACCGGCTGCGGCTGGTGCACGCCAACGACTCGAAGGACCTGTGCGGTTCCACCCGGGACCGGCACGAGAACATCGGCAAGGGCAGCATCGGCGAGCCCGCCTTCGCCGAGCTGATGGCCCACCCGGCCACCGCAGGCGTCCCGGTCGTCGTGGAGACGCCCAGCGAGAAGCAGGTCGGCCACGCCGCCGACATCGCCACCCTCACCCGCCTCCGCCCCTGACCCCCATCCCGACGTCGGGGCGGCGACGCTCGCCGCCATGATCACGCAACACCCCTGATGGAGTGGCCTCGGCGCGTGCCCGAGGCCACTCCATCCGGATTGAGCATGATCTTGGGCGCGCGGCGCGCACGGCGCAGCGCGCGGGGGTCAGGCGGCCAGGAGGCGACCCAGGACGGCGGCGGCGCGGGTGACGCCAGCGTCGTCGAGGTCCAGGTGGGTGACCAGGCGGGCGGTACGCGGCCCGAGCACCGAGACCAGCACCCGCTCCTCCCGGGCGGCGGCGGCCAGGGCGCGTGCGTCCAGCGCGTGCTTGGTCAGGTCCAGCGGGACCAGGTTGGTGCGCACCGGGGCGGCCAGCACGCCGAACGGCGCGACCGCCTCGGCGAGCCGGGCGGCCCTGGCGTGGTCCTCGGCGAGCCGGTCGACGTGGTGCGCGAGCGCGTACCGGCCGGCGGCGGCGAGGATGCCGGCCTGGCGCATGCCGCCGCCCATCCGCTTGCGGATCATCCGCGCGCGTTCGATCTTCTCCGCGCTGCCCACCACCAGCGAGCCGACCGGCGCGCCGAGCCCCTTGGAGAGGCAGACCGACAGCGTGTCGAAGAGCTGACCGTACTCGATCAGCGGAACCGCGTCGGCGACGTGCGCGTGCCAGATCCGGGCGCCGTCGCAGTGCAGCGCGACCTCCGCGTCGTCGGCGACCCGGCGCAGCTCCCGCAGGGTGGCCAGCGGGATCACTCCGCCGCCACCCCGGTTGTGGGTCTGCTCGACCGCGATCGCCCGGGTGGGGACGGCGAAGTAGCCGTCGGGCCGGATCATCCCGGCGACGGTTTCCGGGTCGATGTCCGCGCCGACCGCGGGCCAGGTCCGGGAGGAGATCCCGCCGTACGCGGCCGCGGCGCCGATCTCGTACGTCACCACGTGCGCGTCGGCGTCGCAGAGCAGCTCGTTGCCCGGCGACACCAGCAGTTGCAGGGCGATCTGGTTGGCCATCGACCCGCTCGGGGCGAACAGCGCCGCCTCGTGCCCGAACAGCGCGGCGACCTCGGCCTCCAGCGCGTTGACGGTCGGGTCCTCGCCGTAGACGTCGTCACCGACGTCGGCGGTCGCCATCGCCTCCCGCATGCCGGCGGTCGGCCGGGTCACGGTGTCGGACCGCAGGTCCACGAGTGCGTCAGCCACAGTCATCCTCTCGGCTACCGGCTGCGGGGCTCGCAAGCTCACTCCCCGCGTCAGCCACGCAGCATCTCCGCTACCAGGAAGGCCAACTCCAACGACTGTTGGGTGTTCAGTCGCGGGTCGCAGGCCGTTTCGTACCGGTCGGGCAGGTCGAGGTCCTCGATGCCCTGGGCGCCACCGAGGCACTCGGTGACGTCCTCGCCGGTCAGTTCGACGTGCAGGCCACCGGGGTGGGTCTCCAGCCCGCGGTGTACCTCGAAGTAGCCGAGCACCTCGTCGACGATGCGGTCGAAGTGCCGGGTCTTGTAGCCGTTGGACGACTCGTGCGTGTTGCCGTGCATCGGGTCGCACTGCCAGACCACCTTGGCGCCGGCGGCGGTGACCTTGGCCACGATGGGCGGCAGGGCGTCGCGTACCCGGTGGTTGCCCATCCGGCTGATCAGGGTGAGCCGGCCGGGGACGTTGTCCGGGTTGAGCTTCTCGCACAGCTCGATCGCCTCGTCCGGCGAGGTGGACGGGCCGAGCTTGACGCCGATCGGGTTGGCGATGCGGGAGATGAAGTCGATGTGCGCGCCGTCGATCTGCCGGGTGCGCTCGCCGATCCAGAGGAAGTGCCCGGAGAGCCCGTACGCCCGGCGGTCGGAGACCCGGGTGAGCGCCCGGTCGTACTCCAGGGCGAGGGCCTCGTGGGAGCAGTAGAGGGTGACGGTGCGCAGCGCCTCGTCGTCGGTCATCCCGCAGGCCCGGATGAAGGCCAGCGCCCGGTCGATCTCCCGGGCGATCGCCTCGTAGCGCTCCCCGGCCGGGGAGTTCTTCACGAAGCCCTTGTTCCAGTCGTGCACGGCGTGCAGGTCGGCGAGCCCGCCGGCGAGGTACGCCCGGAGCATGTTCATGGCCGCCGCCGAGTTGGCGTACGCCCGGATCATGCGCTGCGGGTCGGCGACCCGGGCGGCCGGGTCGGCCTCCAGCGAGTTGATCATGTCGCCGCGGTAGGCGGGCAGGCCGCGCGCGTCGGTGGGCAGCGAGCGGGGCTTGGTGTACTGCCCGGCGACCCGGGCGACCTTGACCACCGGCAGCGACGCGCCGTAGGTGAGCACGATCGCCATCTGGAGCAGGGTGCGGGCGTTGGCCAGCAGGTGACTCTCGGTGTTGTCGGCGAAGGTCTCGGCGCAGTCACCGCCCTGGAGCAGGAACGCCTTGCCCTCGCAGACCAGGGCGAGCTTCTGCCGGAGCTGGTCCACCTCGTAGGGCGCGACGACCGACGGCACGGTGTCGAGGACCTTGCAGACCTCGGCGACGGTGGCCGGGTCGGACCACGGGGGGATCTGCTCGCGGGGCAGCTCCCGCCAACGGTCCAGGCCGAGGGCGGCGTCCTCGGCGGAGTCGACGGTCGGTCGGCTGGTCTGCAGGCCCGGGCTGCCCACCGCGGGATGGCTCAGCTGATGCCACTCATGGCGCATGACAGAAAGCGTACGGCGACCGCCCGGGTACCCGGGCGGCGAGGGGGACGGTTCCGGCAGATGGGAGACCGGTCCCAGCGGGCCGCAGGTCAGGCCGCGGGCGAGGGGACGGCGCCGGTCGGCGTCGCGCCGGCGGCCGGGGCGCCACCCGGGGCCTCCCCGGCAATGCACCAGTCACCGCCGTCGCGGGTGACGGTGAACAGCAGCGGCCGGGTGGTCTTGCGCTTGCCGGCGGTGATCGAGACGGAGACGCTGACCTCCTGGCCGCGCGGACCCGACCGGACGTCGGTGATCGCCGCCTCGGGCACCTCGAAATGGTCGGCGAAGTCGCCGTTGGGGCCGGTGGCGGCGAGGTCGAAGCCGTCGTGCAGCAGCGCGCAGAGCTGGCTGCGACCGGCGGCCACGTCCTTGGCGGTCATCGCGTCTAGGTACGCCTGCACGCGCTCGCGGGACCGCGTGGCGGCCTCCTCCGCGGGGGCCCGCTCGGGCTTGGCGGCCGGCTCGTCGTCGCCGCCGGTCAGCCCGCAGCCGACCAGTGCGAGCGGCAGCAGGACCAGCCCGGCGGCGGTCGCCGCCAGCCTGCGGTGGGTCGGGCGCATGACCACCTCCGTCGACGGGGACATCGAGACTGCCGAGCCGCGAGTCTGCCACATCGGGTGGGACCCGCCCAACGCCGGCGGCCCGGCCGACGCTGGGCGTCGACCGGGCCGGTACGTCACGGGCGGGGAGGGACGGTGCGGGCCCCTCCCCGCCGTGTGGGTGGTGCGTCGGCCCTCGGCTCAGCCGAGACCGCCCTTGATGGCGCCGATGAGCTCGCCGTTGCTCGTGTCACCGGAGAGCTCCCAGAAGAACGCGCCACCGAGGCCCTGATTCTTCGCGTACGTCATCTTGCCGTTGATGGTCGACGGGGTGTCGTAGCTCCACCAGTTGCTGCCGCACTTGGCGTACGCGGTGCCGGCGACCGTGCCGGTGGCCGGGCAGGTGTTCTTGAGGACCTTGTAGTCCTCGATGCCCGCCTCGTAGGTGCCCGGCGCCGCGCCGGTGGCGCTGCCGCCCGGGGCGGCCTGGGTGACGCCGGTCCAGCCCCGGCCGTAGAAGCCGATGCCGAGCAGTAGCTTGTTGGCCGGGACGCCCTTGCTCTTGAGCTTCTGGATCGCCGCGTCGGAGTTGAAGCCCTGCTGCGGGATGCCGGTGTACGACGTGAGCGGCGAGTGCGGGGCGGTCGGGCCCTGCGCGTTGAAGGCGCCGAAGTAGTCGTAGGTCATCGGCATCAGCCAGTTGAGGTTGCCGATGGCGCCGGCGTAGTCGGTGGCGTCGATCTTGCCGCCGTTGCTGCCGTCCGCGGTGATCGCGGCGGTGACCAGGGCGTTGGACCCGAACCTCGACCGCAGCGCGCTGATCACGTTCTTGAACGCGTTCGGACCGCTGGTGTCACAGGTCAGGCCGCAGGCGTTGGGGTACTCCCAGTCGACGTCGATGCCGTCGAAGACGTCCGCCCAGCGCGGGTCCTCGACCAGGTTGTAGCAGCTCTCGGCGAAGGCGGCCGGGTTCTGCGCGGCCTGGGTGAAGCCGCCGGACCAGGTCCAGCCGCCGAACGACCAGATGACCTTGAGGTGCGGGTTCATCTGCTTGAGCTTGCGCAGCTGGTTGAAGCTGCCCCGCAGCGGCTGGTCCCAGGTGTCGGCGACGCCGTCGACGCTGTCCGCCGCGGTGTACGCCTTCTCGTAGTCGGCGTAGCTGTCACCGATGGCGCAGCGGCCGCCGGTGGTGTTGCCGAAGGCGTACAGGATGTGGGTCAGCTTGGCGGCCGAGCCGCTGGTCTGGATGTTCTTGACGTGGTAGTTGCGCCCGTAGACGCCCCACTCGGCGAAGTAGCCGACGACCTTCTTGTCACCCGGGTTGGTGGGCGGCGGGG
>NZ_QGKR01000252.1 GCF_003172955.1 Micromonospora acroterricola
CCTCCGTACCCGGTCTCCGGCCACCCGGCGCCCGGGCAGCACGGCTACCCGCAGCCGACCGCCGGCCGGTACCCCGGCGCTCCCTGGTACCCCGGCCAGCAGTCCGGCTGGGCAGGCGGGGGTCAGCCGGGCGTGGCGTACCAGCAGCACCAGCATCAGCAGCAGCACCCGGGGCAGCCCGTGCCGCCCTGGGGCCCGCAGGCCACCCCGCCCGGTGCCGGGCCCCGGCCGGGTCGGATCGCCAAGTTCGCCGGCGCCGGCGTCGCGGTGTTCGCTCTGATGCTCGGCTCCGGCGTGGCCGGCGGGGCGCTCGCGCTCGCCCTGGACGGCGACGGTGGCGGCGTCACCCGCACCTACTCCGCGGCCCCCGTGATCAACAGCGCCGACCTGCCGAAGATCGCCGCCGCCGTGCAGGACAGCGTCGTCTCCATCGCCACCGGCAGCGGCGAGGGCTCCGGCGTGGTGCTCAGCGCCGACGGCTACGTGCTCACCAACAACCACGTGGTCGCCTCCGCGGCCGGCGACACGGTCCAGGTGATCTTCGCTGACGGCAGGAACGTCCAGGCGAAGATCATCGGCACCGACCCGAAGACCGACCTCGCGGTGGTCAAGGCCAACGGGGTGAACGACCTCAAGCCGGCCACCTTCGGCGACAGCGACGGCATGCAGGTCGGCGACCAGGTGCTCGCCCTGGGCAGTCCGCTCGGCCTGCAGGGCTCGGTGACGGCCGGCATCCTCAGCGCCCGGGACCGCACCATCCGGGCCGGCGAGGGCCAGCAGCAGGACCCGAACGAGCAGGGCCAGACGGTCAGCTCGATCTCCGGCCTGCTCCAGACTGACGCCCCGATCAACCCCGGCAACTCCGGTGGCGCCCTGGTCAACACCCGGGGTGAGGTGATCGGCGTCAACACCGCCATCGCCACCTCCGGGCAGAGCACCGGCAACATCGGTGTTGGGTTCGCGATCCCCAGCAACAAGGCCAAGGACGTCGCGGGCAAGCTCCAGCGCGGCGAGAAGGTCAGCCACCCGTCGCTTGGGGTCAGCGTCAACATGGCCGAGGGCGGCGGCGCGCTGGTCGCCGGCGTCACCCCGGGAAGCGCCGCCGAGAAGGCTGGCCTCCAGCGGGGTGACGTGATCACCCGGTTCGGCGACAAGGCGGTCAACGACTCCGACGACCTCGTCGGCGCGGTGCAGGCCGGCAAGGTGGGCGACCGGGTCGAGGTGCAGTTCAAGCGGAACGGCGTCGAGAAGACCGTGACCGTGACGCTCGCCGAGACGTCCTGACCGATATCTGAACCTGCCTCCTCCCTCCGGCGGCGGGTGACGGAGCCAAGGGGGTTGGCTCCGTCACCCGCCGCTCTTTTCCGCCCCGACGGCGGTTCACCCGGATCGGGTGAACCGCCGTCACCCGTCCGCCGGGCACGGTCGGCAGGCGAAACGGCGACCGTACGGGGGTGGAGGCCATGAGCACGGTGGCGGATGTCGGCGACGACCAGCGCATCCAGCGCGACGTCCTGGCCGAGCTGGCCTGGGACGCCCAGCTGCAACCGAACGAGATCGGCGTGACCGTCGACCAGGGGGTGGTCACCCTGACCGGATTCGTGGACGGCGCTGCTCGCGGGTGGGCGGCGACCCGTTGCGCGCAGCGGGTCCGCGGGGTCCGGGCCGTGGCCGACCAGATCGAGGTGCGGCTGCCGGGCACACCGGGGCGTACCGACGGGGAGATCGCTCTCGCCGCGAGCCGGGCCCTCGAGTGGGACAGCTTCGTGCCCGCGGAACGGCTGGACGTGACCGTGGCCAACGGCTGGCTGATGCTCCGCGGCGAGGTCGAGTTCGGGTGGCAGCGCCGCACCGCCGAGGGGGAGTTGCGCCGGCTGGACGGCGTACGGGGCATCACCAACCTGGTCGAGGTGCGTCCGTCGGCGCCGCCGGCCGGTGACCGGCTGCGGCAGGACGTCCAGCGGGCGCTGCTGCGCACGATCGGCGGCGAGCGGGTGACGATCGAGGTGGACGGCGACACGCTGGTCCTCGCCGGGGTGGTCCGATCGTGGTGGGAACGCGACCAGGTCGAGCGGGTGGCCTGGTCCGCGCCGGGGGTACGGGTCGTCCACGACCAACTCCTCGTCGGCGGGTGATCGCCCGAGTTGTCCGGTTTACCGGTGACACCACCGGGAACCCGCCACGGACCGTGCCGACCGGCGGCGACACCGGACCGCGATCAACGGGGAGGACTCGGCCGTGAACCACCCGCCCGCTGACCGCGCTCCGGATCGGCCGTTGCGCATCGCGATGGTGGTGCCGCCGTGGCTGTCCGTGCCGCCACCCGGTTACGGCGGCCTGGAGCAGGTGGTGGCCGCGCTGGTGGACGCGCTCACCGGGCACGGACACGCGGTGACCATCTTCGGTGCCGGCGCACGGCACGGCACCACCGCCAGCGGCTTCGTCTCCACCGTCCCCGACGTGCAGTACGAGCGGCTCGGTGAGTCGCTGCCGGAGCTGGCCCACCTGGCGCGGGTCAACCGGATGATCAGGCCGGGCGACTTCGACCTGATCCACGACCACACCACGATCGGCCCGCTCCTGGCCGGACGCCGGAGCGTGCCCACACTGGCGACCGTGCACGGCAACCCGGTCGGCGAGTACGGCGACGTGCTCGACGAGGTCGACCGGGACGTCGCCCTGGTGGCCATCTCGCACGCCCAGCGCCGCCTCAATCCGGACCTGCCCTGGGCCGGCACCGTGCACAACGCGTTGGACCTGCGCGGCTTCCCGCGCAAGACCGCTCCCGGCCCCGGGCCGGTGCTGTGGCTGGCCCGGTTCAGCCCGGACAAGGGCCCGGACATCGCCATCCGCGCGTGCCGGGAGGCCGGGCTTCCGCTGCTGCTCGCCGGCAAGTGCAACGAGCCGGCCGAACGCCGCTACTACGAGCAGGTCGTCGCGCCGCTCGTCGGCGAGGACGTGAGGGTCGTGTTGAACGCCGACCGCGCGGAGACGCTGCGGATGCTGGTCGACGCCCGCTGCCTGATCATGCCGATCCAGTGGGAGGAGCCGTTCGGCATGGTGATGGTGGAGGCGATGGCGACCGGTACGCCCGTGGTCGCCCTCAACCGGGGCGCCGTGCCGGAGCTGGTCCAGCCGGGGGTGACCGGACTGGTCTGCGAGCGGCCGGCGGAGTTGCCCACGGCGTTGCGGGCGGCGAGGGAGCTGGATCCGGCGGCCTGCGTGGCGCACGTCGAGGAGAACTTCTCGGTCGAGCGGATGGCGTACGGCTACGAGGAGGTCTACCGACGCTTCGTCGCCAGCCGGTACGACGTCCGCGAGTCCGTCCGGGTGCCAGTCCGCTGACCGACCCGCCCCGGTGGCCCGATCAGACCCGGGCCGCGCCCAGCTCGGCGATGGCGGCGTCCAGCCGCTGCGCGTACGCCGGGCTGATTCCTCCCTCACCCAGCCGGACCGCGACCTTCTCGCGTAGCCGGGCCACCGGCGGGGCCAGCTCGTTGCGGCCGCCGCCGACCGCAGCGGTCAGGTTGCGCAGCTCGTTGCGCAGGTCGAGGCCGACGTCGGCGCGGATCTCCCCGGCGGTCAACCCGGCCCCGATAAGCCCGTCGACCCGGTTGGCGGCCTCTACCAGCGTCCCGGCCTGCGAGGTGGGCGGGCTGGTGCTCGGCCTGACCGAGGCTGTCGCGGGCGCCCGGGACGGCTCGGTGGCCGGTGGGTTGGCCGACGGGGGCGCCACCGGACCGGCGGTGGGCTGCGTCCGGGGTGTCGAGGGCTGCTCGGGCAGCAGGGCCGCGACGGCCAGCGCCACACCGACCGCCAGGACCGCCGCGATCAGCAGCAGCGCCGGCCGTCGCCGCGACCGGCCCGGCCCGGCGTCGCCCAGAGCGGGTGCGGCAGATCCATCGCCCGGCCCACCGCCCGGAGCGCCCGGCCCACCGCCCGGAGCGCCCGGAGCGCCCGGAGCCGCCGGAGCCGCCGGAGCGCCCGGAGCCGCCGGTGGCAGGGTCAGCGTGGATACCCGGGTGGTGGTGGGCGGGTCCGACGGTAGGAGGTGGTCGTTCAGCACGGTGGCGACCTGCCGGGCGGTCGGCCGGTCGGCCGGATCCCGGGCCAGGCTGCGCAGGCAGATCCGGGCCACCGCCGGGGGCAGCTCCGGCACCTCGGCCAGCGTCGGCGGCCGGCCGTCGGCCAGCGCCTCGCTGAGCTGCTCCCAGGTGTCCGCCGGATAGGGGACCCGACCGGTGAGCGCCTCGTGCAGGAGCACGCCGAGCGAGTACACGTCGGTGGCCGGCTGGGCGGGCGCGCCGTCGAGCCGCTCCGGAGCGACGTACGCTGGGGTGCCGAAGGTGCCGCCGTCCTCGTCCTCGTCGGGCGCGCCGATCCGGGTGGCGATGCCGAAGTCGAGCACCTTGACGCCCACCCCGGTCATCATCACGTTGGCCGGGGTGATGTCCCGGTGCACGATGCCGAGCCGGTGCGCGGCGGCCAGCGCGTCCGCGACCTGCGTGCCCACCTGGACCGCCTCGGCCCACGGCAGCGGCCCCTCGGTGAGCCGCAGCTCCAACTCCTCGCCATTGAGCAGCTCCATCACCACGAAGGAGGTGATGGAACCGTCCGGGGCGACCGTCTCGCCGTAGTCGTGCACCGACGTGACGTGGGGGTGCACCAGCTGGGCGGCGGCCCGCGCCTCCTCGCGCACCATGTCCCGGAACCGGGCGTCGGCGGCGAGCGACGGAGCGAGCACCTTGAGCGCGACGACCCGGTCCAGCACCTCGTCGTGGGCGCGCCAGATGACCGACATGCCGCCGGCGCCGATCTGGTCGAGAAGCCGGTACCTGCGGGCCAGCAACCGGCCCGGATGCAGTCCTGCCTTCACGGATCGCACCTGCCTCGGGGTGGGAGCGGTATCAGGTTGCGCGAATGTCTCCTGCCTGTCAACGCCGTCGCCGGACTCCGTCGGCGGGCGGCGTCCGACGTGCGTCCACCGCCCGCGCCGACGGCCCGACCGGCCGGCGGCAGGCCCGTGCCAGGATGGGTGGCATGGCGGGGGGAACGGTGGCGTTCGTACTCGGCGGCGGGGGAGTGCTCGGCGCGGTCGAGGTGGGCATGTTGCGTGCCCTGTTCCGGGCCGGCATCCAACCCGACATGGTGCTCGGCACCTCGATCGGCGCGGTCAACGGCGCGCTGGTCGCCGCCGACCCGTCGGAGGCGGTGACCGACCGGCTGGTCCGGCTCTGGGCCTCGCCCGAGGCGAGCGAGGTGTACGGCGACTCGGTCGCCCGGCAACTGCGTCGCTTCGCCGCCCGGACCCACCTGCACTCGCCCCGGCCGCTGCGCCGGCTGCTCGAATCCGAGCTGGGGGTGGACACCACGTTCGCCGACCTGCGGGTGCCGTTCCGCTGTTGCGCCGCGCACATCGAGCGGGCCGCCGAGCACTGGTTCCACACCGGCCCGGTGGTGCCGGCCGTGCTGGCGTCGGCCTCCGTGCCGGGCCTGCTCCCGCCCACCGAGATCGACGGTGCGCACTATGTGGACGGTGGCATCGTCAACTCCATCCCGATCGGGGAGGCCGTCGCCGTGGGCGCCCGCCAGATCTTCGTCCTCCAGGTGGGCCGGATCGAGCGGGAGTTGACGCCGCCCCGGCGGCCGTGGGAGATCGCGCAGGTCGCGTTCGAGATCTCCCGCCGGCACCGATTCTTCCGGGAGATGGCCGCGCTGCCCGAGGGTGTGGAGGTGCACGTCCTGCCGACCGGGGGTTTGAACCCGCGCGACGACACCCCGTGGGCGTACCGGGACATGGCGGCGGTGGGGCGGCGGATCAGCCGCGCGTACACCGCCTCGCGACGCTACCTCGCCACCCACGTGGAGCGATGATGCCGCTGCCCCCCAGGTGGCTGCGCCGGGCGGTGTTCGCCCCCGGCGTGGTGCTGCTCGCGTTCGTCGTGGTGACCACGCTGCCCGTGTGGGCGCTGCTCGCCGCGGCGGCCTCCCCGCTGGTCCCGGGCCGGTTGCGCCCGCTGCGGCTGTTCTGGATCGGCTGCGTCTACCTGGTCTGGGACGCCGCCGCCCTGCTGGCGCTCTTCGTGCTTTGGGTCGCCTCCGGCTTCGGCTGGCGGAGCCGGTCGCCGGCCTTCCAACGCGCGCACTACGTGCTGGCCGGCTGGTTCCTGCGGGTGCTGTTCTGGCAGGCCCGCTGGACGCTGCGGCTGCACATCGACGTGGTGGGCACCGATCCGGACACGGCGCTGCCCGGCCGGCCCGAGCTGGTGCTCTGTCGGCACGCCGGGCCGGGCGACTCGTTCATCCTGATCCACGGGCTGGTCAACTGGTTCAACCGGGAGCCCCGGATCGTGCTCAAGGACAGCCTCCAGTGGGACCCGGCGATCGACGTGCTGCTCAACCGGCTGCCCAACCGGTTCATCGCGCCGACGCCGGAGCGCGGCGAGGAGACGGTTCGCCAGGTCGGCCACCTGGCCACCGGCCTGGACGACAACGACGCGTTCGTGATCTTTCCGGAGGGCGGCAACTTCACCCCCAGGCGGCGACTGCGCGCGATCGCCCGGCTGCGCTCCCTCGGCCTGGAACGGATGGCGCTGCGCGCCGAGCGGATGCGGCACGTGCTCGCCCCGCAGCCCGGCGGGATGCTCGCCGCGCTGGACGCCGCCCCGGACGCCGGGGTCATCTTCGTCGCCCACACCGGGCTGGACCGCATGCTCACCGTCGCCGACGTGTGGCGGGAACTGCCGATGGACAAGCGGATCGTGATGCGGTTCTGGTCGGTGCCGCCGGAGGAGGTGCCGACCGGGCGACAGGAACGCATCGACTGGCTCTACGACTGGTGGGCGCGCATCGACGCCTGGATCGCGGCCAATCGGGACGACGCCGCGTAGGGTGCGGTCGTGGATCAGATCTGCGTGGTGACGACGGTGGTGGACGCGCGCTCGGTCGCCGACGTGCTGGCGGCCGCGGCTGTCGCCGGACGACTCGCCGCCTGCGCCCAGGTGGGTGGGCAGGTGGACAGCACCTACTGGTGGCGGTCCGGGGTGGAGACCAGCACCGAGTGGTCGGTGCAGTTCAAGACCTCGCCCGACCGGCTCACCGCGCTGGTGGACCAGATCCGGGCCAGCCACCCGTACGAGGTTCCGGAGATCCTCGTGTCCAGGGTGGAGAGCGGCGACCCGGGCTACGCCACCTGGGTACACGAGCACACCCGCCCCTGAGTACGCGCACTCTGGGCCGCGCACCGGCTGCTTTCGATGATGACCGGGTGGATGACACCGGCTACCCCTGCCCCGCCTGCGGTGCCCCGGCCGACCTGAACACCGGGTGTACCGGCTGCCGCCGCGCGCCCGACCCCGCCGCCGCCGAGGTGGTCCGGTTGGGCCGGGAGGTCGCGCGGCTCGGCCCGGAGGTGGAGCGGGCGCGCCAGACGTACGTCGAGCTGGCCGGACGGCTGGCAGCCACCTCCCGGCGGCGGGCGGAGCTGGCCGCGATCGTCCGCGCCGGGGTGGCCGCGTCCGTCCCGGTGCACCCCGCGCCGCTGCCGGTGTCGGGGCCGCCCGGTGGGTCGGGGGCGCCGGCGGAATCCACGGCGCCGGGCGCGGCGGAGACGTCGACCCGGACGGTCCAGGGTCTGCTCTTCGTCCTCGGTGGACTCCTGCTGGGCACCGCGGCGGTGGTCTTCACCGCCGTGGCCTGGGCGGCGGTGGGGGTCGGTGGCCGGGCGCTGATCCTCGCGGCGGTCACCGCGCTCGTCCTGGCCGTGCCGCTGCTGGCGGTGCGCCGGGGGCTGCGCGGCACGGCGGAGACGTTCGCCGCGGTGGGGCTGCTGCTGGTGGTGCTGGACGGTTACGCCGCCTGGTCGGTGGACCTGGCCGGCGTGACCGGCTGGCCGGGCAGCAGGTACGCCGCGCTGGTCGGGGGGGCCAGCGCGGCGGTCGCCGCGGCGTACGGCCGGTGGAGCCGGTTGACCGGGCCCTGGTTCGCCGCGTTGCTGGCCGCCCAGCCGGTGCTGCCGCTGCTCGCCGTGGAGGCCCGACCCGGCCCGGGCGGGTGGGCGCTGGTCCTGCTCGGGGTGGCGCTGCTGGACCTGGCCGTGCTGGTCGCACTGCGCGACGGGGGGCGACCAGCACGGCTCACCGGCCGGGTGCCCGACCCC
>NZ_QGKR01000361.1 GCF_003172955.1 Micromonospora acroterricola
GGGGGAGGAGTGCCCGATGGGGGACGCGACCATGAGGTTCTTCGAGGACCTGGACCGGCGGGGGTACGAACCCCTGCTGGCGAAGACCTCCGGGACGCTGCGCATCGATCTGCACGAGGGGGCGCAGACCCGGCACTGGCTGCTGACGATCGACCACGGCCGGCTGAACGTGAGCCAGGAGGACCGGGAGGCGGACACGGTCATCGGGACCAGCCCGGCGCTCTTCGACGACATCGCCACGGGCCGCGAGCACGGCCTGGCCGCCCTGCTGCGGGGGGACATGACGGTGATGGGTGACGCCCGACTCGTGGTGCAGGTGGAGCGGATCTTCCCGGGTTCCCCGGACGCCCTCGGGCCGCGCCGTCGATTCTCGGGAGAGGTGGACTGATGGGCCAGAGCAACACGATCCGGATCCTGGACGGCAACACGTTCGTCGTCTGCGAGGACACCGGCGACATCGAGGCGACGCCGAGCGAGCCGACGGGGCTGTTCTCCATCGACACCCGTTTTCTGTCCACCTGGGTGCTGACCGTGAACGGCGAGCGGCTCAACTCGCTCTCCTTCGACGACCTCCAGTACTTCGAGTCACGGTTCTTCCTGGTGCCCGGGGTGGCGACGCACTACATCGACGCGAAGCTGTCGATCATCCGGGAGCGGGCGGTCGGCGGCAGCTTCCGCGAGCAGATCACCATCCTCAACCACGACGAGAAGCCGGTCGATCTGGAGATCCGGATGGACGCGGCGTCGGACTTCGCCGACCTGTTCCAGGTCAAGGACGAGATCGTCAACAAGAAGGGCGAGATCTACTCCGAGGTCGAGGCGGACCGGTTGCGACTGGGATACCGCCGGGGCAACTTCGTGCGGGAGACCGTCATCTCCTCCTCGGTGCCGGCCCGCTACGACAGCAAGGGACTCGCGTACACCATCCACCTCGAACCCAACGAGCAGTGGAACACCGCGATCGAGGTGGGGACGCACGCGGTCGGGCCCGCAGGCCGGGACCTGCGGATCGGGCTGCGGTCGCACGGCACCGAACGGCTCGCCCTCCAGCACGACCTGGAGAAGTGGATCGCGGACGCCCCCAAGGTCAACAGTGAGCACGGCCGGGTGGCCAGCACGTACCGCCGCAGCCTGATCGACCTGGCGGCGCTGCGCTTCTCGCCGTTGTCGCTGGGCGGCGCCACCCTGCCGGCCGCCGGCCTGCCCTGGTTCATGACGATGTTCGGCCGGGACAGCATCCTCACCTGCCTGCAGACGCTGCCGTTCACCCCGCAGCTGTCGAAGACCACGCTGCGCATCCTGGCCGCCCTGCAGGGCAGCCGCTTCGACGACTTCCGCGACGAGGACCCGGGCCGGATCCTGCACGAGATGCGCTACGGCGAGAC
Source organism: Micromonospora acroterricola (assembly GCF_003172955.1). Classification (GTDB taxonomy): domain Bacteria; phylum Actinomycetota; class Actinomycetes; order Mycobacteriales; family Micromonosporaceae; genus Micromonospora; species Micromonospora acroterricola. The sequence continues at coordinate 1,386 of NZ_QGKR01000361.1, forward strand.
CGCCGCGTTCGAGGAGCAGCCGCACTCGCCGTACTACGGCTCGGTGGACGCGACGCCGCTGTTCGTCGTGCTGCTCGACGAGTACGAGCGGTGGAGCGGCGACGTCGCTCTGGTGAAGGAGTTGGAGCAGGAGTCCCGGGCCGCGCTGCGGTGGATCGACACCTACGCCGACCTGGTCGGCAACGGCTACATCTGGTACGAGCGCCGCAACACCGACACCGGCCTGGAGAACCAGTGCTGGAAGGACTCCTGGGACTCGATCTCCTACTCCGACGGCACGCTGCCGCCGTTCCCCCGGGCCACCTGTGAGGTGCAGGGGTACGCGTACGACGCGAAGGTGCGCGGGGCCCGGCTGGCCCGGGAGTTCTGGGGTGACCCGGAGTTCGCCGACCAGTTGGAGCGGGAGGCGGCGGAGCTGAAGCAGCGGTTCAACCAGGACTTCTGGGTGACGGACGGCGAGTACTACGCCCTCGCCCTGGACCCGACCGGCCGCCAGTGCGACGTCCTCAGCTCGAACATCGGTCACCTGCTGTGGAGCGGGATCGTCGACCACGAGCGGGCGGAGAAGCTCGCGCAGCACCTGGTGGGGCCGCGGCTCTTCACCGGCTGGGGCGTGCGCACGCTGGCCGAGGGGGAGGCCCGCTACAACCCGATCGGCTACCACAACGGCACGATCTGGCCGTTCGACAACTCCTTCATCGCCTGGGGTCTACGCCGGTACGGCTTCGCCGAGGAGGCCGCCACCATCGCCAGCGGCATCCTGGACGCGGCCACCTACTTCGACGGGCGGTTGCCGGAGGCGTTCGGTGGCTACCCGCGGGAGCTGACCAAGTTCCCGGTGGAGTACCCGACGGCGTGCAGCCCGCAGGCCTGGTCGACCGGTACGCCGCTGCTGCTGTTGCGCACCATGCTCGGCCTGGAGCCGCACGAGGGGCACCTGGCGGTCGAGCCGCGGCTGCCGATGGGGATGGGCCGGATCGAGGTGCTGGACATCCCGGGCCGCTGGGGTCGGGTGGACGCGTTCGCCCGGGGCCGGATCGACCTCGAGAAACTCTCCGACTGACCCACCGTGCGGGCCGGGCCGTCCCGGACCGGCAGGCGCGTGGGGTCAGCCGGGCGGCAGCACGGTGCCCAGGAACGCGGCGGCCACCGCCCGCAGGTCCGGCCGGTCCAGGGCCAAAGCGTGCCCGCCATGGGTCACCCAACTGTGCACCGGGTGCCCGGCGGCCAGCAGCGCACCGGTGAGCCGCACGGTCTGGCTCACCGGGACCGAGCGGTCCTCCGTGCCGTGCACCAGCAGAACCGGCACCCGGTTGCCGAGGTGGGTGCCGACCGTGGCGTCGACGGTGGCCGGGTCGCCGGGCGCCGGCGGGTGGCCGAGCAGGTCGGCCCAGGGGTCGTCGCCGGCGCGCAGCCGCGTCCACTCCGGGTCCATCGGGTCCACCGGCGGCCAGTACGCCAGCACGCCGGCCACGTCGTCCGGCCGGTCGACGCCGCGCAGTCCCACCTGGAGGGCGAGCATGGCGCCGGCCGAGTCGCCCCCCACCAGCAGCGGCAGGCCGTCCTCGCGGGCCCGGCGGGCCTCCTGCCGTACGTCGGCCAGTTGGGCCGGCCAGTGCGCCTCGTGCGCCAGCCGGTAGCGGGCCGGCACCACCCGCAGCCCGTGCCCGGCCAGCGCCGCGCCGTCCTCGCTGGCCCGCGCGCGCCAGCCCCCGCCGTGGATCCAGAGCAGCACCGCTCGTTCCGTCATCCCGCCATCGTGGTCCACGCCGCGGAGCACGGCCAGGAGATCAGCCAGGGGCAGAACCACGAGGCGGCGACGGCCGTTGCCACCCAGCCGATCTCCAGCCGGGCAGGGTAGATTCTGCGGATGCCGGAGCTCGTGTACCCGCCCGTTATCGCCGCCGCCAAGACGCTGTTCCGGGTCCTCGACCTGAAGATCACCATCGAGGGCGCCCACCACGTACCCCGCACGGGTGGGGCGGTGCTGGCCAGCAACCACATCAGCTACCTCGACTTCATCTTCTGCGGGCTGGGCGCGAACGAGTCGCACCGGCTGGTCCGGTTCATGGCCAAGCAGTCCGTCTTCACGCACCGGGTCTCCGGCCCGCTGATGCGAGGGATGCGACACATCCCGGTGGACCGGCAGGCCGGGGCCGCCTCGTTCCGGTCGGCCGTGGACGCGCTCAAGCGTGGCGAGGTGGTCGGTGTGTTTCCCGAGGCGACGATCAGCCGATCGTTCACGGTGAAGGAGTTGAAGAGCGGCACCGTCCGGATGGCCCGCTCGGCGAAGGTGCCGGTGCTGCCGGTCGCGCTGTGGGGCACCCAGCGGCTCTGGACGAAGGGCCGCCCGCGCACCCTGACCCGCCGGCACACGCCGATCAGCATCCTGATCGGCGAGCCCATCCACCCGGCGGACCACCCGGACCCGAACGTGCTGGCTGCCGAGTTGACCACCCGGCTCAGCGCGCTCGTCGACCGGGCCCAGCGGGAGTACCCGGAGCAGCCGGCCGGCCCGGAGGACACCTGGTGGCAGCCGGCGCACCTGGGCGGCAGCGCGCCGACCCCGGAGGAGGCCGCCGCCCTGGACGCCGCCGCCGAGCAGCGCGCCCCCAGCACGTGACCCGGTGGTGACCGGATCGTTCCGCATCCGGGCATGATGGTGTCTGCCGTCGCGGCCGCAGTCCGGCCAGGATCGGAGCCATGAGCAGAGAAGCACTCGTCGTGATCGACGTCCAGGAGTCCTTCCGCCAGCGCCCGATCTGGGCGTACGGCTCCAACCCCGACCTGGTCCGGCAGGTCGACCGGCTGGTCGCCGCCGCCCGCGAGCGCGGCGACCTGGTGGTCTGGGTCCTGCACTCCGAGCCCGCGACGGGCGGGGTGTTCGACCCGGCCCTCGGGCACGTGCGGCTGATCGACGGGCTGGTCCCCGTCGAGGGCGAGCCGACACTGGTCAAGACCGCGCACAACGCGTTCACCACCACCAACCTCCAGCAACTGCTCACCCTGGCCGGGGTGCACGACCTCACCGTCTGCGGCATCCGCACCGAGCAGTGCGTCGAGACCACCACCCGGGTCGGCGCCGACCTCGGCTACCGGATGACCTTCGTCAGCGACGCCACGCTGACCTTCCCCATCCCACACCGCAGCCTGCCGGAGACCGCCACGGTCGACGAGATCCTCGCCGACCCGCGCACCCTGTCCGCCGAGGACGTCGTCAGCCGCACCGAGTACGCGCTGGCCGGCCGCTTCGCCACCATCCGCACGGTGGACGAGCTGACCGGCCTGGCCTCCACCGACGTCCGGGGCTGACCCGGTGACCCGGGTCGTCTTCCTGCTGGTCCCGCAGCTGCACCTGCTGGATCTCGCCGGGCCGGCCCAGGTCTTCTCCAGCGCCGCCGACCTCGGCTACGACTACCGGCTGCACTACGTCGCCGAGCGGGAGCAGGTGCCCACCGTGCAGGGCGTACCGCTGGTCGCCGACACCCGGTGGCCCGAGCTCACCCCGGACGACCTGGTGCTGGTGCCGGGCTGGCGGCCGTCGGCGCACGGGCCGCAGGGACCGGTCTCCCCGGTCGACCTGCGGCGGCTGGCGGATCATCACGCCGCCGGCGGCACCGTGGCCAGCGTCTGCGCCGGCGCGTACGCCCTCGGTCGGGCCGGGCTGCTCGACGGCCGGCGCTGCACCACCCACCACGAGGTGCAGGACGACCTGGCGCGCCGGCACCCGGCGGCCCGGGTGGCCCGCGACGTGCTGTACGTCGTCGACGACCGGGTGGTCACCTCGGCCGGCATCGCCAGCGGCATCGACGTGGCGCTGCACCTGGTGGCCACCCGGCACGGCCCGGCGACCGCCGCGCGGATCGCCCGCACGCTGGTCGTCTACGCCCGGCGCAACGGGCACGAGCAACAGGCCAGCGCGATGATGCGGCACCGCTCGCACCTCTCCGACGCGGTGCACCGCGTGCAGGACCTGATCGACACCCGGTACGCCGAGCCACTGCCGCTGGCCGAGCTGGCCGCCGCCGGCGGCGTGGCCGAGCGGACGCTGACCCGGCTGTTCCGTGGGACAACCGGGCTCACCCCGCTCGGCTATCAGCAGCTGCTGCGGGTGGAACGCGCCGAGCACCTGATCGGGCACGGGTCGACGGTGGAGTCCGCCGCGCGGACCGTCGGGTTCACCGACGCCCGGATGCTGCGCCGCCTGCGAGCCCGCCCCACCGGGTCGGCTCCGGCCCCCGGTAGTAGTCGTCCCGGGACCGGAACTCCACCGGCAGCGAGCCGGGCAGGGTGACCCGGGTGTCCCCGGCGAGCAGCGCGGGGCCGGCCCGCAGCAGCAGCACGTCGCGCTCCTGGGCGGAGAGGTCCACGAGCTGCGGGTGGGTGAGCCGGAACATGGCCACCGCCCGGCGGACCTGCCGGGCCAGCGCGCTGACCTCCCCGATCGCCCCGGCGAAAGCCAGAGCCGGCTGTTGGATGGTGCGCAGCGCGTCGCAGACGATCAGCAACTGCGCCGCCGCGTCCGGGGCGGGCGGCGGCAGCTCCAGACGCGACGGCCACTGCCAGCGGATCTGCCCGCTCATCAGGCCCGCCAGCCGACCCGCCGGCCGGAGCGGGGGCGTCTCGTCGGCGACCAGGGACAGCTGCGCCCCGGTGCCCACCCAGCAGATCCGTTGGTCGGTCACGGTCACCGACACCGGCCCGGGCAGCCGCCAGCCGCGTCGCGCGTCGGTCGGCCCCAACAGGTAACCGGCGACCAGCAGCCGGTGCCGGCCGAGCACCTTCTCACCCGGTGCCGGGCGCAGTTCGTAGCGGCGGTCGAGGATCGGCCCGGCGTCGTCGTCCGGCGCGTCGAACCGGTGTGGACCGATGAAGAAGGGGGACGCGTCGGCGTGCATCGTCACCTCCCGGTCAGCTGGTGTGCGTCGAGCCTCGCTGACCCGGGGGCCGGTGTCATGACGCCCGTTAGGGGGTCGGCCGGTCGTGCGCCGCCTGTGACCGGTAGATGCCGATCTCCTCCGGGCGGACGAGGCCGTCCTCGATCGCCCGGGCGAGCAGCGCCGCCTTTGTGGCGGCCGGCCTCCCCGCCCGGGTGTACTTGATCCGCGCACGGTCGACGTACTGCTTCACCGTGTGCTCGCTGATCTGCATCCGGCGGGCCACCGACGCCTTGGACATCGACTGGAACCAGAGCAGCAGCGCCTCACGCTCCTTGTCCGACAGCATCGGCCGGTCCGGCCGCGGGTCGCCGACCATCGCACCGGCCAGCGCCGGCGGCACGTACGGGCGGTCGCTGGCCGCGGCCAGCACCGTCGCCACGCAGTGCTCCCGGCCTTCGTGCTTGGCCAGGAACGCCACCGCCCCGGCGTCCAGCGCGGCGAGCATCGTGTCCGGGTCGGTGTGCTCCGAGTAGACAACCACCCGACGCCCGGTCGCGCTCAGCTCGGCGAGCTTGTCCAACGCCATGCGCCCGTGCAGGCGCAGGTCGAGCAGGACCACGTCGGCGTCCGGCGCGGCCCGCAGCACCTCGTCCGGGTCGTCCCCGGTGGCCAGCACCGTCAACCTCGGCTCGGTGGCGAGCCAGGCGCGGACCCCCTCGACCACCACCGGGTGGTCGTCGACGATCGCGATTCCGACCGGCCGGTCGCCGGTCATCTCCGCCACCGGGTCTGCGCCCATCTGATGTCCCCGTCCCGCTCGTAGTGGTGCTGCACCGGCCCGTCGTCGTGCTCCCCGGGCGGTGGGCCGGTCCCGTCCGGCCCCTCCCGGTCCGGCGTGACGAGGCTGACCACCACCTCGTCCGGTCCGGAGACGACGGTCAGCCGGGCCCAGCCCCGAGCGTCGGCGAGGATGCCGGTGAGCGGGTCGGCCAGCCGGCGGCGGATCTCCACCGGCAGCGGCGGCGGGCTGCCGATCGTGACCAGGTCGATCGGCAACCCGTTGCGTTCGGCCAGGTCGGCGGCGGCCCGCAGCTCGTGCAGCAGCGGGTCGGGCACGTCGTCGGACTCGGCGATCAGGCGGCGCAGCCGGGCCGCGGCCAGCACGCACCGGCGCTGCACCTCCGGGTCGTCCGGGTCGGCCCGCCCGTCGGCCAGTTCGCCCAGCACCCGCCCGGCCGCGGCGCCGACCAGGGCGAGACGGTCGCGGCGTTCCCGAAGACCCCGCTCGGCGGCGTCCCGCTCGGCCGCCATCGCGTGCGCGGCGGCCGCGGTCGCGGCCCGTTCCCGGGCCAGGCCGACGATCACCGCGCCGCCCACGAAGACCGCCACCGGCAGCGAGAAGGTGCCGTAGACGTACATCACGTAGCGGGCCAGGTCAGCCGTGTCGTGGCCGTGCCCGAGCACGGCGACCAGCGCGATCAACGCGTGCGTGGTCAGCAGCGCGACCAGCCCGGTGACCCGCCGGCCCCACACCGCCAGCACGAAGAACCAGCCGAGCGTGCTCCACACCCAGTTGGCGGCGGTGAACAGCTGCCGTTCGCCGGACGCGGCGAACACCGCCGCGTCGACGGCCAGCAGCAGCCCGGCGAGCGGCCACGGCGGGAGCGGAGCGCCGCGCAGCAGCCGTACCCCGGCCACCGCGCCGGCCACGGCGACCACCACCCACCCGCCGAGCACCACGACCGGCGCGGTGAACTCCGCGCGGGCGGCGAGCGCCGCCGGCAGCCCGATCGCGACGTGCCACGCCAGCGCGATGGCGACGGCGGCGATCCGGGCGCCCCGGTCGGAGGCGTGCGCCACGGCCGCCTGCGCGGCGAGCGCC
>NZ_QGKR01000227.1 GCF_003172955.1 Micromonospora acroterricola
GGCGAACAGGGTGGCGAGCCGTCGGGGCACGGGTTACCTCCGCGGGGGTGAGCGGGTGGGGCGGTAAGTTACCGGCGGGTCACCGGGATGTCGATCAGTGTCGATGAACTGATCAACAGGTTGATATGTGCCTCGCCAACTATTGGTGACATGTGTTGAAACAGACGAATGCCCCGGGTGCACGTGGCACCCGGGGCATCCGGCGAGGGTCGTACGGTCAGCGCAGGACGAAGGCCGGCGGGCTAACCGGGCTCTCGTTGGCCGTCCGGTCCAGCGCCGTCACCTGGTAGGTGTACCGCCGGCCGGGCTCGGCCGACGTGTCCACCCAGGACTGCGTTCCACCGGGCGTGGCCCGGACGGTGTCGACCAGGTGCGCGGCGTCCGCGGTGCCGCAACGACCGGGCAGCGTGGTGCCGTCGAACCGGTAGATCGCGTACGAGGTGGCTTTGCCGAGCGGTCCGACGCCGTCGGCCGGCTGACGCCAGGTCAGCCGTACCCCGTCCGCGTCCCGGACGGCCCTGGTGACCACCGGGAAGAGGAGCGGCTTTGCCGGCAGGTGCGGCATGGCCGGCACCAGCGCCGGGCGGGAGTAGTGCTCGGCGGCGTAGATGTCGGTGGCGCCGAGCCGGTTGGCCCGCACCTGGACGGCGGAGAAGTGCACGTTGCCCTGCACCTCCGGGTACGACCGGTTGAGGGTCAGGTGGTCCGACAGCTCGCGCGGGTTCATCCAGAACGACCCGTACGCGGGGTCGCCGCTCTTGTAGTCGGCCTGGCCGATGTAGAGCTGGACGCGGGTGCCGCGCACCGTCTCGGCCCACCACGGCACCAGCCGGGCGTAGTCGGCGGCCGGGTACTGCCCGATGTACCAGTAGAGCTGCGGCACCACGTAGTCGATCCACTCCTGCTTGACCCACTTGCGGGTGTCGGCGGAGATGATGTCGTACGACTGACTGCCGGTGGTGTCCGAGCCGAGCGGGTCGGCGGCCTTGTTGCGCCAGATGCCGAACGGGCTGACCCCGAACTTCACCCACGGCTTCGCTGCCTTGATCTTGCCGTTCATCTCCTGGATCAGCAGGTTGATGTTGTCCCGCCGCCAGTCCGCCCGGTCGGTGAAGCCCCGGTTGTACGCCGCGAACGTGGCGTCGTCGGGCACCTGGTGCGTCCCGCTCGGGTACGGGTAGAAGTAGTCGTCGAAGTGCACGCCGTCGATGTCGTACCGCTTGACCGCGTCCATCATCGCGGTCTGCACGAACTCACGGACCTCGGGGATGCCGGGGTTGTAGTAGAGCCGGCTGCCCGCCACGCCGGCCGGCGGGTAGGCGAAGGTCCAGTCCGGGTGCTCGCGGGCCGGGTGGCCGGGGGCGAGCTGGCTGAGGTCCGTGCCCGCGCCGCCGGGGGCCGGCATGGAGACCCGGTACGGGTTGAACCAGGCGTGGAACTCCAGGTTGCGCTTGTGCGACTCCTCGACGAGGAAGGCCAGCGGGTCCCAGCCCGGGTCCTGGCCGCGGACGCCGGTCAGGTATTCGGACCAGGGCTCGTACGGCGACGGCCAGAGGGCGTCGGCGGTCGGCCGGACCTGCACCACGACCGCGTTGTGGTTCAGCCGCTCGGCGAGGTCGAGCAGGCCCCGGTACTCGGCCTGCTGGGCGGCGATCCGGTCCGGGCTGGTCTGGGACGCCTTGGTGGGCCAGTCGATGTTGACCACCGACGAGATCCACATCGCCCGGAACTGTCGCTTCGGGGTGGCCGGGTCGGTGGTGCAGGTGGCGGTGGTGGCGGTGTCGGCCGCGCCTGGTGCGGCGCTGGCGGGGGTGGCGGCGACGAGCGTGCCGAGCAGGGCTGCGACCAGCCCGGCGGCTCCGAGCCGAGTTGCCTTCATGCGGTGTGTCCCTTCGTTGGGGCTCCCGGGTGTTCGGCGCGGCACGCCGGCAAGATTCGCCGCAGGCTATCTGCCGCTGGAAGGAAATTTTCACACTCGGGTCGTTACCGCAAGGGTTCGCGCCCGCTCGATTCGGCGGCCGGATATCGGGTCGTTCCGCGTCGATCGTCGAGTTGCGGGCTGTGACCGTGGTCGCACCGACCGTCAGGGAGCCTCGGCGTGGTTGACGGTTCCCGCCGCTGGGTAGCAACGGCGGTCACCGGCCGCCACGGTGGTGGTCGTACGGTGGGAGGGGTGAGCGCGTGTCCGTGCTGCGGACCAAACCGATCCAGGACGTGGTGGCCCAGAGCGAGGCCGACGGCACCGACGGCCGCCAGGGGCTGAAGAGGCGGCTCGGCGCGGTCGACCTCACCGGCTTCGGCATCGGCATCGTGATCGGCACCGGCATCTTCACGCTCACCGGGATCGAGGCCCGGGACAGCGCCGGTCCGGGTGTGGTGATCTCCTTCGCCATCGCCGGCGTGGTCGCCCTGCTCGCCGCGCTCTGCTACGCCGAGCTGGCCTCCAGCGTGCCGACCGCCGGCAGCGCCTACACCTACGCGTACGCCACGATGGGCGAGATCGTCGCCTGGATCATCGGCTGGGACCTGCTGCTGGAGTTCGCGCTAGGCGCCGCCGTGGTGGCCCGTGGCTGGTCGGGCTACCTGGCCGAGCTGCTCGACCTGCCGACGAGGTGGTTCGGTGAGGAGGGCAGCACGGTCAACATCGGCGCGATCGCGATCGTGCTGATCCTCGGCGTCGTGGCGATCGTCGGCATCCGGGAGTCCGCCCGGATCACCAACCTGCTGGTGCTGGTCAAGGTGGCCATCTGCGTCTTCGTGGTGGTCGCCGGGCTGTTCTTCGTCAGGGCCGCCAACCTCAGCCCGTTCATCCCGCCGGCCGAGCCCGCGGGCAGCGGCGACGACGGGATCAAGCAGCCGGTCACCCAGGCCCTCTTCGGGCTGGAGCCGTCGGTCTTCGGCTTCGTCGGGGTGCTCAGCGCCGCCGCGGTGGTCTTCTTCGCGTACACCGGCTTCGAGGCGGTGGCCAACCTCGGTGAGGAGACCAGGAAGCCCAAGCGGGACCTCACCCTGGGCCTGCTCGGCACGCTGCTGATCTCCACCGTGCTCTACATCGGCGTCTCGCTGGTGGTCGTCGGCATGGTGCCCTACACCGAGATCGACCGGGGTGCCCCCATCGCGTCGGCCTTCGAGTCGGTCGGCGCCGGCTGGGCAGCGGTGCTGGTTTCCATCGCCGCGGTCGCTGGCCTGACCAGCGTCATCCTGGTCGACCTGGTGGCGATGGGCCGGATCGGCTTCGCCATCGCCCGGGACGGGCTGATCCCGCCCTCCATCGCGGCCGTCCACCCGCGCTGGGGGACCCCGTACCGGATCTCGGCGATCATGACGGTGGCGGTCGCGCTGCTGGCCGGCTTCCTGCCGCTCTCCGCCCTGGCCGACCTGGTCAGCATCGGCGCGCTGTGCGCGTTCGTGCTGGTCTCGATCGCGGTGCCGATCCTGCGCCGCAAGCGCCCGGATCTGGAGCGGCCGTTCCGGGTGCCGTTCTCGCCGGTGCTGCCGATCGTCTCCGCGCTGGCCTGCTTCTACCTGATGCTCAACCTGTCCGTGGAGACCTGGCTGCGGTTCCTGGTCTGGATGCTGCTCGGCGCGCTCATCTACTTCGGCTACGGCCACCGACGCAACCGGCTCGCTCGCCACGAGCCCGCCGTCGCCCCGGCCCCCCGCGAGCCGGCCGCCGACAGCTGAGCCAGAACGTGCGGAGGGGCCCCTCGCGATCGCGAGGGGCCCCTTCTTGCGTACGTGTCAGGGACGGGGCTGGGGTCCGTCCGTGGGCCCCTTGACGACCGGCTTGCCGTCGACCCAGGTCACCTCGTCCAGCCAGAGCTGGCGGCCGGGGTCGGTGCTGCCCTCCTGGCCGGGCGGCCAGGCGTGGTACAGCAGCCAGGTCCGGCCGTCCTTCACGACCATCGAGGCGTGGCCGGGGCCGGACGCGGCCTCGTTGGTCTTCAGGATCGGGTTCTCGGCGGCCTTCACGCACGGACCGGTCGGGCTCTCGCAGATCGCGTAGCCCTCGGCGTACTCGGCCCGGTCGTAGGCGTTCGCGGCGAAGAAGAGGTGCAGCCGGCCGTCCTGCCGGTGGAAGAACGGCCCCTCGATCAGGGTGCCCTCCCACGGCTCGGTCTGCTTGAGCAGCTTCGTCGGCTCGCCGACCAGGGTCAGGCCGTCGTCGGCGAGGCGCTGCGACCAGAGCCAGGTGTCCACCCCGATCGCGTTGCCGTCGTTCTTCCACAACAGCCAGAGGCTGCCGTCGGTGTCCCGGAAGGGGCTGGCGTCGATCGCCCCGCCCAGCTCCGCCTGACAGATCAGCGGCCCGGCCGAGTCGTCCCGGTACGGCCCCTGCGGCGCGCTGGCCACCGCACGCCCGACACACTGCCGCCCGGACTCCCGCCCGGCGACCGTGTAGTAGAGCAGGAACCGGTCCGCAGCCAGCTGGATCGCCTCCGGCGCCCAGGTCTTGCCGGCGTCCGCCCAGTCGGGCAGCGTCGGCAGGGCGTCCCCGGCCTCGGTCCAGTCGACCAGGTCCGTGGAGGTGAGCACCGGGACGTTGCGGCCCCCGGCGTTGGTGTGGAACAGGTACCAGGTGTCGCCCACCTGGATCGCCTGCGGATCGGGGGCGTCGGTGCGTACGACCGGGTTGGTGAACATGCTCGGGTCGCTCCCGCTGCTCGTGGGGGTGGGTTCGCTGCTGTCGGAGCAGCCCGCGACGAGCAACGCGGCGGCGATGATGATCGCCGCCGCGCCGCGTCGCCGGGTGGTTGTGCGGGTCATCCCTTGAGACCGCTGCGGGAGACGCCCTGGATGATGTGCCGCTGGGCCAGCACGAAGAGGATCAGCACCGGCAGGCTGGCCAGCACGGCGCCCGCCATGATCACCGGATAGTCGGTGACGTACGAACCCTGGAGCAGGCCCAGGCCCGGCGGCAGGGTGAGCTGCTCCGGGCTGAACAGCACGAAGATCGGCCAGAGGAAGTCGTTCCAGTTGGTGAGGAACGACAGCACGGCCAGGGTGGCCAGCGCCGGCTTGGACAGCGGCAGCACCACCCGGAAGAAGATCTGCCACTGGTTGGCGCCGTCCAGCGTGGCGGCCTCCTCCAGCTCGTTGGGGAGCGAGAGGAAGAACTGCCGAAGGAAGAACACCCCGAACGCGCTGGCCGCGCCCGGCACGATCACCACGGTGAGGGTGTCGATCCAGTTGAGCTGGTCGACGATCAGGAAGTTCGGGATGATCAGCGAGGTCGGCGGGATGAACAGCGTCCCGACGATCAGCGCGAAGCTCACCCCGCGCCCGCGGAACTTCAGCCGGGCCAGCGCGTACGCGGCCATCGAGGCGGTCACCAGGACCAGCAGCGAGTGCAGCGTGGCGGCCAGCATGCTGTTGAGGAACCAGCGCAGCACCGGGTTCGCCGAGTTGTTGAGGATCTGCTCGTAGCCGTAGCCCGCGATCGGGTTGGGCAGCCAGCTCGGCGGGATCTGCTGGGCGGCGGTGTAGGTCTTCAGCGAGGTGATGACCATCCACACCAGTGGCATCAGGAAGATCAGGGCCAGCGCCACCAGCGTGGCGTAGAGCACGACCCGGCGCAGCGCGGTGGCCGAACCGCCGGTGGTCGGCGTGGGCGTCGTCATGGCGGTCCCCTCAGTCTTCCTTGTAGCGGAAGAGGCGGAAGTTGGCGAGGCTCACGACCGCCAGCATCAGGGCGAACATGATGCTCATCGCGGCGGCCTTGCCGGCGTTGTTGTTACGCAGCCCCGTCTCGACGATGAACCAGACCACCGTGCGCGTCTCCGTGCCGGGCGCTCCCTGGGTGATCAGGAACGACTGGCCGAACATGTTCGCCGAGGCGAGCACGGTCGTGGTGATCACGAAGAGCAGCACCGGGCGCAGCCCGGGCAGGGTGACGTTGCGGAACCGCTGCCAGGCGTTGGCGCCGTCCATCCGGGCCGCCTCGTACAGCTCCGGCGAGATGTCCTGAAGGCCGGCCAGGTAGATCACCGCGTTGAAGCCGGAGGTCCACCAGACGGTCACGCCGACCAGCGAGATCCACGCCCACGGCATGTTGGTGACCCACGGGGTGTCCGACGGCAGCCCGACGGCCCCGGCGATCCGGTTGACCAGGCCCAGGTTGGCGTCGAGCAGGAACCGCCAGAGCAGGCCGATCACCGCGACGCCCAGCACGTACGGCGCGAAGTAGATCGCCCGGAAGAAGGTCCGGCCCGGGAAGGAGCGGTTCAGCAGCAGCGCCAGCCCGAGCGGGACGACCACCAGCAGCGGCACCGACAGCACCGTGAAGATCGCGGTCGCCCGGACGCTCTCCCACCAGTCGCCGTAGACGGCGGAGTCGCTGGAGAACAGCTCCTTGTAGTTGTCCAACCCGACGAACGGCCGGTTGGGCAGCTGGAAGTCCCACTGGTGCACGCTGAGCCAGAGGCCCAGGATGATCGGCAGCAGGCCGAACACCCCGAACAGGACCAGGTAGGGGGCGAGGAACAGATACGGCGTCGCCCGTCCGGTCCGGCCCGCCGAGGCGCCCCGGCGGGCAGCCTTGGCCGCCGGGGGCGGCGCGTCACCGCGCGCCGCCCCGACCTCGATCACGTCCGCCACGGGTTATCAGCTCCCGTACTTCTTGCGGTTGTCCTCGAGCTGCTTGTTGGCCTTGGCCACGCCGTCGTCGAGCGCCTGCTTGGGCGACTTCTTGCCCAGCGCGGCCTCGTTGAAGGAGTTGTAGAAGGTCGTCATGACCTCGCCCAGACCCGGGGCCGCCGGCGGGAAGGCGGCGTACTCCAGCTCGGGGGCGAGCGACGAGATCTCCGGCAGAGCCTTGAACTCGGCGCCCTCACGGACGGCCTTACGGGCCGGCACCTGGCCGCCCTTCGCCCAGTCCAGCGAGTGCTCGCTGAGCCAGTTGATGAAGACCTTCGCGCCGGAGACCTTGTTGGCGTCGTTGGCCCGCTGCTTCACGATGGTGAAGTTGTGCGAGTTGGCCCACGCCGCCGGCTTGCTGCCGATCTGGGGCAGCGGCGCGACGCCCCACTGCACCTCCGGGCTCTTCTTCAGATCGTTGATCTGCCAGATGCCGTTCCAGGTGAAGGCGTTCTTGCCGCTCTTGAACGCCAGGTAGTCGGCGTCCTGGCCGACGTTCGCCGGCGAGTAGCCCTGCTTGATCATGTCGACCAGCCAGGTGCACGCCTCGACGGCCGGGTCGGAGTTGAAGGTGGCCTTGGCCACGTCGGCGTCGAAGAGCGTGCCGCCCCACTGGTTGAGCAGGGAGTAGAAGGTCATGCCGCCGGTGAACTGGAACGGGCTGACCCAGAAGCCCTGCACGCCGGCCTTCTTGAGCTCGGCCAGCGCCGCGACGTACTCGTCCTTGGTCGTCGGCGGCTTGTTCGGGTCCAGGCCGGCCTTCTGCATGACGGCCTTGTTGTAGTAGAAGCCCAGCGGGTGCATGTCCAGGGGGATGCCGTACCGCTTGTTGTTGTAGAGCCCGCCCTTCCACACCGTGGGGGCGAAGTCGCCCTCGGCGAGTTCCAGGTTCTTGGCCACGTCGTCCAGCTCGGTGATCACGCCGCGGGCGGCGAAGGTGGCGAGCTGGTCCATGTGCATGACCGCGATGTCCGGGCCGTTGCCGCTGGAGGCCGCGCCGGGGAGCTTGTTGTAGTAGTCCTCCCACTGGTACGTGGCGACCGAGACGGCGATGTTCTTGTGCTCGGTGTTGAACTGGTTCACCAGCGTCTTGAAGATGTCGCCGTCGCCGCCGGTGAAGCCGTTCCACAGCTTCAGGTCGACCTTGGGGCCGGTGTACTCCTTGCCGCCGTTGCCGGCGGCCGGGCCGGAGCTGCTGTCATCGCCGCCGCAGCCGGCGAGGGTCAGCGAGGCCGCGGCACCGAGTCCGAGACCGAGGCCGAGCAGGCGGCGCCGGCTCATGTCGTTCTGGATCATGCTGGTATCTCCTTGAAGGGGGGACGGGATGAATTGTGCCTGGTCAAACTCGGTGCGACCTCAAGCGTTTGCCGGGCCGAAGCGCAGCACGCTCCAGGACACGGCGGGCAGGCGCACGGTGCACCGGCCGCCGTCGGGGGTGGGGG
>NZ_QGKR01000138.1 GCF_003172955.1 Micromonospora acroterricola
GGCCCACCCCATCAACGCCACGGACTTTCAGCAGGTCGAGCTGGCCCGCGGCGTGGCCGACATGGGCGAGCCGATGTCGCTGGCCGTACTGCCGGACCGCTCGGTCCTGCACACCGCCCGCAACGGCACACTGCGCCGCACCGACGCCAACGGCACCACCTCCGTGATCGGCACCCTGCCGGTCTACACGCACGACGAGGAGGGGCTGCAGGGCGTCGGCGTCGACCCGAACTTCGCCAGCAACCGGCAGGTCTTCCTCTACTACGCCCCGCCGCTCTCCACCCCCGGCGGCGACGCGCCCGCCACCGGCACCGACTTCTCGGCGTGGCAGGGCGTCAACCGGCTCTCCCGGTTCACCCTCAACGCCGACTTCACCCTGAACCAGGCCAGCAAGGTCGACGTGCTCGACGTGCCGGCCGACCGGGGCCTCTGCTGCCACGTCGGCGGCGACATCGACTTCGACGCCGCCGGCAACCTCTACCTCTCCACCGGCGACGACACCAACCCCTTCGAGTCCGCCGGCTACTCGCCGCTGGACGAGCGAACCAACCGCAACCCGGCGTACGACGCCCAGCGCAGCGCCGGCAACACGAACGACCTGCGCGGCAAGATCCTGCGGATCAAGGTGAACGCGAACGGGACGTACTCCATCCCGTCGGGCAACCTGTTCGCGCCCGGCACGGCCCGGACCCGTCCGGAGATCTACGCGATGGGCTTCCGCAACCCGTTCCGGATCAGCGTGGACAAGGCCACCGGCGTCGTCTACGTCGGTGACTACGGGCCGGACGCCGGCTCCACCAGCTCCACCCGCGGGCCGTCCGGCCAGGTGGAGTTCAACCGGATCCCGTCGGCGGGCAACTACGGTTGGCCGTACTGCACCGGCACCAACACCGCCACCGAGACGTACAACGAGTGGGACTTCGCCAGCAACACCGGCGGGGCGAAGTACAACTGCACCGGCGGGCCGACCAACAACTCGTTCCGCAACACCGGGCTGCCCACCCTGCCGGGGGCCAGGCCGGCCTGGATCCGGTACGCCGGTGACGCCGGCACCCCGACGGAGTTCGGCGGCGGCTCCGAGTCGCCGATGGGCGGCCCGGTCTACCGGTACAACGCCTCGTCGACCTCCACCACGAAGTTCCCGCAGTCGTTCGACGGGCAGTTCTTCGCCACCGAGTTCGGGCGCGGCTGGATCAAGCCGATCCACGTCAACGCCGACGGCTCCCGGGGCACCATCGACACGTTCCCCTGGGTCGGCAAGCAGGTGATGGACTCGGCGTTCGGCCCGGACGGCGCGTACTACGTGCTCGACTACGGCACCGGCTACTTCAACGGTGACGCCAACTCCGCGCTCTACCGCTTCGACTACGTCGCCGGCGGCAACCGGGCGCCCAACGCCGCCGCCAGCGCCAACCGGACCTCCGGCGCCGCGCCACTGGCGGTGACGTTCTCCTCGGCCGGCTCGTCCGACCCGGAGGGCGGCGCGCTGACGTACTCCTGGAACTTCGGTGACGGCACCACCTCCACGGCGGCCAACCCGACGAAGACGTACACCGCCAACGGCACCTACACGGCGACGCTGACCGTCCGGGACCCGCAGGGCGCCACCGGCACCGCCAGCGTGCTGATCAACGTGGGCAACACCGCCCCGACGGTGACCATCAACAGCCCCGGCAACGGTCAGCTGTTCAGCTTCGGCGACACGGTGCCGTTCAGCATCACCGTGACCGACCCGGAGGACGGCACGATCGACTGCACGAAGGTCAAGATGACCTACGTGCTCGGGCACGACCAGCACGGGCACCAGATCACCTCGAAGACCGGGTGCTCGGGCTCGATCACCATCCCGGTCGACGGTGAGCACGACGACGCGGCGAACATCTTCGCCATCTTCGACGCGGAGTACACCGACGCCGGTGGGCTCACCACCCACACCCAGCACACGCTGCCGCCGCGACACCGGCAGGCCGAGTTCTTCGGCAGCTCCTCCGGGATCAACGTGTTCAGCAAGACCCCGGCCGAGGGCGGCAAGACCGTCGGCGACATCAACAACGGTGACTGGATCTCGTTCCAGCCGTACCGCCTGGGCAACGTGACCTCGTTCAGCGCCCGGGTCTCCTCGGCGGGCGCCGGCGGCACCCTCCAGGTCCGGGCCGGCTCGGCCACCGGCACGGTGCTCGGCTCGGCCACGGTCCCGGTCACCGGGGGCTGGGAGACCTTCGCGACGGTGACGGGGTCGATCACCAACCCGCCGACCGGCACGACCACGCTCTACCTGACCTTCGCCGGGTCGGGCACCGGCGCGCTCTACGACCTGGACGCGTTCACCTTCGTCACCGGTACGCCGCCCACCGGCGGGGCCGGGCCGATCAAGGGTCTGGGCGGGAAGTGCCTGGACGTGCGCAACGCCGCCACCGCGGACGGCACGCAGATCCAGATCTACACCTGCAACGGCAGTACGGCGCAGACCTGGACCGTGACGCCGAACTCCACGATCAGGGCGCTGGGCAAGTGCCTCGACGTCTCGGGTGGCGCTTCGGCCGACGGCACCAAGATCCAGCTCTGGACGTGCAACGGCACCGGGGCGCAGAACTGGGCCGCCCAGGCCGACGGCACGGTGCGCAACGCGGCGTCGAGCAAGTGCCTCGACGTCTCCGGAAACAACTCGGCGGACAGCACCGTCGTGCACCTCTGGACCTGCACCGCCGCCGCGAACCAGAAGTGGATCCTGCCCTGAGTTGACAGGAAGGGCCCCTCGGTGACGCCTAGTGTCGTACGAGGGGCCCCTCCTAACCGTTCTTAGGAGAGCGACATGCGCAGACTCCTGCGACCCGTCCTCGGCGCGGCCACCGCCGTCCTCGCCGTCATCGCCTGCACCACCCCGGCCAGCCCTGCCAGCGCCGCCGACGCCCCCTACGACGTGCTGGTCTTCTCCAAGACCGCCGGCTTCCGCCACGACGCGATCCCGGTCGGCATCCAGACCATCCGGGACCTCGGCGCGGGCAACAACTTCACCGTCACCGCCACCGAGGACGCCGCGGCGTTCACCACCGCGAACCTCAACCAGTACGAGGCGGTGGTCTTCCTCAACACCACCGGTGACGTGCTCAACGCCACCCAGCAGACCGCGTTCGAGTCGTACATCGGCTCGGGCCGTGGCTACGTGGGGGTGCACGCCGCCGCCGACACCGAGTACGACTGGCCGTTCTACGGCAACCTGGTCGGCGCGTGGTTCGCGTCGCACCCGGCGATCCAGCAGGCCAACATCAAGGTGGAGGACCGGGGGCACGCGGCGACCGCGCACCTGCCGCAGACCTGGACCCGCACCGACGAGTGGTACAACTACCGGACCAACGCCCGGTCGACCGCTCACGTGCTGACCACCCTGGACGAGTCGTCGTACTCCGGTGGCGGGATGGGCGCCGACCACCCGCTGACCTGGTGCAAGAGCTACAGCGGCGGCCGGTCCTTCTACACCGGCGCCGGGCACACCCAGGCGTCGTACGCGGAGCCGGCGTTCCGGGCCCACCTGCTCGGCGGCATCCGGTACGCGGCCGGTCGGAGCAAGGCCGACTGCCGGCCCGAGACCGGCTACACCCCGATCTACAACGGCTCGACCGCCGGCTGGTCGCAGGCCGGCCCGGGCAACTTCACCAACTCCGACGCCACCCTCACCTCGGTGGGCGGCATGGGGCTGTTCTGGTACAACGCGAAGCAGTTCACCAACTACTCGCTGAAGCTGGACTGGAAGCTTGCCGGCGACGACAACTCCGGCATCTTCATCGGTTTCCCACCGTCGAGTGACCCGTGGTCGGCGGTGGACAACGGCTACGAGATCCAGATCGACGCCACCGACGCGGCCGACCGCACCACCGGGGCGGTCTACACGTTCAAGTCCGCCGACATCGCGGCCCGCGACGCGGCGCTCAACGCGGCGGGGGAGTGGAACACCTACGAGCTGCTGGTGGAGGGCGAACGTCTCCAGATCTTCCTCAACGGAGTGAAGATCAACGACTTCACCAACACGAACCCGGTCCGTTCGCTGGCCGGCCACATCGGCATCCAGAACCACGGCACCGGCGACGACGCCTCGTTCCGCAACATCCGGGTCAAGGAGCTGGGCACCACGCCGCCGCCGACCGGGAACACCACCGTCCAGGCCGAGGCGTTCAGCTCGGCCAACGGCGTCACCCCGTTCACCAAGGCGGGCGCCAACGGCGGTCAGACCATCGGTTACATCGACCCGGGCGACTGGGCCGCGTACAACGGTGTGAACCTGACCGGGGTCACCTCGTTCACGTCCCGGGTCGTCTCCGGCGGCGCCGGCGGCACCATCCAGGTGCGGACCGGTTCGGCCACCGGCCCGGTGCTCGGCTCGGTCGCGGTGCCGAACACCGGCAGCTGGACGACCTTCGCCAACGTCACCACGGCCCTGTCGAACGTCCCGTCCGGCACCCAGAACCTCTACCTCACGTTCACCGGTAGCGGCACAGGGCTCTTCGACGTGGACGACTTCACCCTGGTCAAGGGCGGCGGTGGCGGCACCCCCGGGACCGGCCCGGTCAAGGGTCTGGGCGGCAAGTGCCTCGACGTGCGCAACAGCGCCACCGCCGACGGCACCCAGATCCAGATCTACACCTGCAACGGCAGCACGGCGCAGACCTGGACCGTGACGCCGAACTCGACGGTCAAGGCGCTGGGCAAGTGCCTGGACGTGTCCGGCAGCGGCACCGCCGACGGCACCAAGATCCAGCTCTGGACCTGCAACGGCACCGGGGCCCAGAACTGGGCCACCCAGGCCGACGGCAGCCTGCGCAACGCGGCGTCGAACAAGTGCCTCGACGTCTCCGGGAACAACTCGGCGGACGGCACGATCGTGCACCTCTGGACCTGCAACGGCGCGGCCAACCAGAAGTGGACCCTGCCCTGACCCCTCGCTGATTCGGCCCGCCGGGCGTGCCCCGCCCGGCGGGCCGGTCCCAGCCGTGAGCGCGATACCTCAGAGGCATAGATATACCTCTGAGGTATCGCGCTCGCGCGGTTGCGGGCGGCGCTTCGCGGCGGCGCCCCGCACGGCGGCCAGCTCAACCGACCGCCGCGCCGACCGGGCGTGTCCGTGGCCGCCGCGCCGACCCGGGCGTGTCCCGTGGACGCCGCACGCCGGCTCACAGGCGGCTGCCGTACCTTGACCGGCATGGGGCGTTTCGCGCGGTGGCACCGGATGGCGCGGGCGCAGGGTCACCGGCTGCGCGAGGCGCTGCGCGGGCCCGAGGAGCCGGACCTGTCGACCGGGCCGCCGCCCAGCCTGAACCGCCTCGACGCGCTGGTGGAGGGTTTCGCCGCCGGCCAGCCGGTGCACTGGACCCTGGCCGGGCCGCCCCGGCCGCTGCCCGGTGCGGTCGACGTGGCGGCGTACCGCATCATCGAGGAGTCGCTGACCAACGCGCGCCGGCACGCCCCGGGCGCTCGGGTCGCGGTCCGGCTGCGCTACGACGCCGAGGGCATCACGATCGAGGTACGCGACGAGGGCGCCGGCCCCGCCGCCGGCGGCAGCCCGGGTGCGGGGCGGGGTCTGCTCGGCGTACGCAGGCGTGCCGAGCGGATCGGCGGGAGCTTCACCGCCGGTCCGCGTCCCGGCGGCGGCTTCACCGTCCGGGCCGTGCTGCCCGCGCCGGAGGAGATGGCCGAGTGACGCCACCGGGCGCCCGTCACCCGGGATCGACCGGCGTCACCGCGCTGCGGCCGGCCGGCCGGAAACCGCCCGAACAACCCGGGGCCGTGGGCTTTCGCGATGCGACGGGCGGAAATAGGGTGGGAGCGGCGACCGTGACGGTGGCCGGTGACCCGGTGGGAGGCGCAACCCGCCGGGCCCAGGTGCGTCCCGCACCCACCGGTGTCCCGTCGCGACGCCGCGTACCGGTCTGACCGGTCACCCTCGCCCCGGTCCGCACACGGAATCCCCATCACAACAGGGGGAGAAGGACAATGGCGCGACCCATCACGCTCTTCACCGGCCAGTGGGCCGACCTGCCGTTCGAGGAGGTCTGCCGGCTCGCCTCCGAGTGGGGCTACGACGGTCTGGAGATCGCCTGCTGGGGCGACCACTTCGAGGTCGACAAGGCGCTCGCCGACGACTCGTACGTCGATCGCAAGCGGGAGACGCTCGCGAAGCACAACCTCGAGGTCTTCACGATCTCCAACCACCTGGTCGGTCAGGCGGTCTGCGACCACCCCATCGACGAGCGGCACCAGGACATCCTGCCGGGCCGGATCTGGGGCGACGGGGAGCCGGAGGGCGTCCGCCAGCGGGCCGCCGAGGAGATCAAGGACACCGCGCGGGCGGCGGCGAAGCTCGGGGTGAAGACGGTCGTCGGCTTCACCGGGTCGTCGATCTGGCACACCCTGGCGATGTTCCCGCCGGTGCCGCCGGCGATGATCGAGCGCGGCTACCAGGACTTCGCCGACCGGTGGAACCCGATCCTCGACGTGTTCGACGAGGTGGGGGTGCGGTTCGCGCACGAGGTCCACCCCAGCGAGATCGCGTACGACTACTGGACGACGAAGCGGACGCTGGAGGCGATCGGCAACCGGCCCGCGTTCGGGCTGAACTGGGACCCGTCGCACTTCGTCTGGCAGGAGCTGGACCCGGTGAACTTCATCTTCGACTTCGCCGACCGGATCTACCACGTGGACTGCAAGGACGCCAAGGTGCGCACCGGGGACGGCCGGCGCGGGCGGCTCGCCTCCCACCTGCCCTGGGCCGACCTGCGCCGCGGCTGGGACTTCGTCTCGACCGGGCACGGGGACGTGCCCTGGGAGGACTGCTTCCGGGCGTTGAACGCGATCGGCTACACCGGCCCGATCTCCATCGAGTGGGAGGACGCCGGGATGGACCGTCTCGTCGGCGCCCCGGAGGCGTTGCAGTTCGTCCGCCGGCTGGCCTTCGACGCCCCGAGCGCCGCCTTCGACGCCGCGTTCAGCAGCAAGGACTGACCGCCCGGCGGAGCGGTCGGACCGCACCCGGACAGACCACGGGCCGGTCGCCTACCGGCGACCGGCCCGTCAACGTGCGGTTGGTCAGAGCGTGCTGGCGTTGGTGCCCGAGCCGGACGGCTTGCTGCGGGGGGTCGTGGCCGACGGCGACCCGGAGGTCGAGCCGGCCGTGCTGCTGGAGCCCGACGAGCCGGAGCCCGCCTTGGCGCCCATGGTGGCGGGCGTGCCGGCGAACGCGTCGTCGGCGGCGGTCAGCTCCTGCTTGCCGGAGCCGCCGTTGCCCGTGCCCAGCTTCTCGCCCAGCTTGGTCTGGCCGAGCTTGTCCTTGCCCTCGCTGTAGAGCTTGTTGGCCTGGGCCTGCGCGACCCCGGCCGCCTCCTGGACGGTCGGGTGGTCGAGCACCTTGCGGCCCCGGACCACGAGCTCTTCGTACTTCTCCCGGCCGGCACGGGCGCCCAGGACGAATCCCGCAGCCAGCCCGCCAAGAAACATGATCTTTCCGCGCATGGCGGCTCCTTCCGTACCTGACGCGCCGTCACCCCCGGCGGGCTGCCCCGCCGGGCGCGACCAATCCGCGCCTGCGTCCTCTGTCCGCAGCTAACTACCCATCCTGCTCTCCGCTCATGCCTGCTTGTGCCGGGATGACGATTTGCCCCGATTATCGATGGCTGCGGCCTTGACCTGGGACGCCTCGATGATGGCGAGGCGGCGGGGAACCCACTGGACCACCACCCCCGGATGTCCTGTACTCTTGTCCCGTCGCACGGCGATCGGGGAGATCCGGTAGCCGAGCGGTGTGCAGTCCCCTGTAGCTCAATTGGCAGAGCAGCCGGCTGTTAACCGGCAGGTTATTGGTTCGAGTCCAATCGGGGGAGCTTCTCCACCCAACGCCCGTCGGCAGAGAGCCGGCGGGCGTTTCCGTGTCCCCACCAACCCCGGGCTCGCACCACAACTCCATGATCCACTCGGGCTGACCGGTTCGGCGCCTCCGAGGCCCGCTCGCCCGGCAGGATGGTTCGTGTCGACGTGGACCCGTGCTGCGTCGATCGATGCGTCGATTCTTGGGGTGGATGGGATGTCCGGGCGAGGAGGGGGCGGCGGCCGGGCCACGCTGGTCGCGGTGGCGGTCGTACTGGCCTGGCTGGTCATCGGCGGCGTGGCCGGGCCGTACTCCGGGCGGCTCGGCGAGGTCGCCACCAACGACAACGCCGCCTTCCTGCCCACCGACGCCGAAGCGACCCGCGCCCAGGACCTCGCCGGCGAGTTCGTCGACCGGCAGACGATCCCCGCGCTCGTCGTCTACGAGCGGACCTCGGGCATCACCGACGCCGACCGGCAGCGGGCGAGCACCGACGTCGCCCGCTTCGCCCAGGTGCCCGGTGTGGTCAACCCGCTGCCCCCACCGATCCCCAGCGAGGACGGCCAGGCACTCCAGGTCGTCGTACCGGTGGACGACGCCGAGGGGGAGGAGATCGGCGCGGTCGTCGAGCAGCTCCGCGACATCGCCGGCGGCGACCGGGACGGGCTCGCGGTGGACGTCGCCGGACCGGCCGGCCTGCTCGCCGA
Organism: Micromonospora acroterricola; assembly: GCF_003172955.1. GTDB lineage: Bacteria > Actinomycetota > Actinomycetes > Mycobacteriales > Micromonosporaceae > Micromonospora > Micromonospora acroterricola. The sequence continues at coordinate 8,560 of NZ_QGKR01000138.1, forward strand.
CCTGATCGAGGTCTTCTCCGCCATCGACGGGCCACTGCTGCTGGTCACCCTGGTCGTGGTGCTGATCATCCTGCTGATCGTCTACCGCAGCCCGGTGCTCTGGGTCTTCCCGCTGTTGGCCGCGGGCATGTCGTACGCGCTGGCCTCGGTCTTCGTCTACCTGCTCGCCGACGCCGACGTGCTCAAGCTCAACGGGCAGGCTCAGGGCATCCTCACCGTGCTGGTGTTCGGCGCCGGCACCGACTACGCGCTGCTGCTCATCGCCCGGTACCGCGAGGAGCTGCACCGGCACGACCGCCCCTGGCACGCGATGCGCACGGCCTGGAAGGGCGCCGCGCCCGCCATCATCGCCTCCGGCGGCACGGTCATCCTCAGCCTGCTCTGCCTGCTGCTGTCCAGCCTCAACTCCAACCGCGCGCTCGGCCCGGTCGCCGCCATCGGCATCGCCGCCACCCTGCTGGTGATGCTCACCTTCCTGCCCGCGCTGCTGGTGCTCGGCGGCCGGTGGGCGTTCTGGCCCCGGCGTCCCCGTGCCGACCAGGCCGACCCGCAGACCGAGCACGGCATCTGGAGCCGGATCGCCGGCTTCGTGGCCCGGCACGCCCGACCGGTCTGGCTGGTCACCGCGGCCGTGCTGGCCCTCCTCACCCTCGGCCTCACCCAGCTCGGCGCCACCACCCTCGGCCAGTCCGACCTGTTCACCCAGCGCACCGACTCCGTGGTGGGCCAGGAGGTAATCTCCCGGCACTACCCGGCCGGCACCGGCAGCCCGGCCACCATCTTCGCCACCGAGCAGACCGCGCGGCAGGTGGCCCAGGTGGCGCAGGGCGTCCGTGGCGTCGCCGCCGTGCGCCCGCTCAGCGCCACCCCGCAGGCGGGCCCACCCGAGGAGAACGCCGCACCGAAGGTGGTCGACGGGCGGGTTCAGCTGGAGGCCACGCTGGCCGACCCGCCGGACAGCGACAGGGCCGAGCGGACCATCCGAGACCTGCGGGTCGCCGTACACCAGGTGCCCGGCGCCGACGCGGTGGTCGGCGGCTTCATCGCGATCAACGTGGACACCTCCGACGCCGCCCGGCGCGACCAGAACGTCATCATCCCGGTGGTGCTCGTGGTCATCGCGATCATCCTGGCCCTGCTGCTGCGCGCACTCCTCGCCCCGGTGCTGCTCATCGCCACCGTGCTGCTCAGCTTCGCGGCCACCCTCGGCCTCTGCGCGCTGCTGTTCCGCCACGTCTTCGGCTTCCCCGGGGTGGACACGTCGTTCCCGCTGTTCGCGTTCGTGTTCCTGGTCGCGCTCGGGATCGACTACAACATCTTCCTGATGAGCCGGGTCCGGGAGGAGTCCGTCCGGCGCGGCACCCGGGCCGGCGTGCTCGCCGGCCTCGCCGTCACCGGCGGGGTCATCACCTCCGCCGGCATCGTGCTCGCCGCGACCTTCTCCGCGTTGGCCGTCCTGCCGCTGGTGGTGCTCGTCGAGCTGGGCACCGCGGTCGCCGTCGGGGTACTCATCGACACCATCATCGTCCGGTCGCTGCTGGTGCCCGCGCTCTCGTACGACATCGGGCCGAAAATCTGGTGGCCGGGCCGGTTGTCCCGGACGGAACGGTGAGCGGGAGGCCCGCGATGCTCGCTGAGACCGACGTGGCCATCGTCGGCCGCGTCCGCACCCAGGCCGGCGACATCCCCCCGCCGCGCCGCGCACCACAGGGGCGGCTACGCAAGCCGGTGGCCCTGGGCGAGGGGCTGTTCGTGCCGGTGACCACCGCGACAGCCCATCGATCCAGGGCGCGCTGACCGGCGGCTGGCGCGCCGGGGCGGTGCTGGCGGAGCTTCGCCCGACGTAGCCCGGCGGTTGACGACCAGAAAAAGCGGGACGTCGCCGCCGTAGTTGATCACCTATGATCGCCGCCATGCCCGCCCCTCTACCGGCCCCCACCTTCGACGCCGGTGCCGCGTACCCCGAGGTCAACGACCTGCATAAGGCGCTCGACGCCGCCGACTGGCCCGCCGTGCAGGCGCTGTTCGCGGACCGGGACCCCGGCTTCCACACGCTGCTAGTCGGGGAGGCTGGCGACCACATCGGAGCCGCGGCGTTCCTACGCCGCGTGTACGACGAGGACCCCACCGACCAGCTCGCCGGCACTCTGCTCGGCACCCACCTCATCCGTGCGGGTTGGCGGATTCGCAGCGCCGCCCGAGCCCAGCACGTCAGCCGGTCGCAGTTCGACAAGTTCCACGAGCACCTGCGTCGCGCCGAGCAGGTGCTCATCGACGTCACCGCGCGGTACCCGGACGACGCGGATGCCTGGACCCAACGGATCACCCTCGCCCGGGGTCTTGAATTGGGCCAGAACGAGGCGCGCCGCCGCTATGACCGCCTCGCCCGCCACCATCCCCACCACGCGCCCGCACAGGCGAGTCTGCTCCAGCAGCTCTGCCCGAAGTGGAGCGGTGACTGGGACCGGGCATTCGCCTTCGCCCGCGAGTGCACCCAGGCCGCACCCGGCGGGGCACCCAACGCGGTGCTGGTCGCGGAGGCACACCTGGAACGCTGGCTCGACTTCGACAGCGAGCGGGAGTGGGCAGCGTACCTGCGGGACAACCCGGTGGCGGACGAGGTCATGCAGGCCGGGCAGCGATCCGTGCTGCATCCGGAATTCGTCAACCGGCCGGGCTGGGTCTGGGTCCGCTCGACGTTCGCGCTGATGTTCAGCCTGACCGAGCAGTGGTCCGCCGCCGCCGGCCAGTTCAGAGCCCTGGGCAACCTGGGGACCGACTACCCCTGGGCCTATGTCGACGGGGCCGAAGGCTTCACGAAATACCGCGCCAAGGCGTACGCGAAGGGTGGCCAGTCGTGATCCAGCACCTGGACGTGGACGGCGTACCCACGCTGCTCGCCCCCACCGGCGGGCCGATGCACGCCGGGCTGACCTTCCGGGTCGGCACCGCCGACGAGACCCTCGCACGCGCCGGCACCACCCACCTCATCGAGCACCTCGCGCTCGCACCACTCGGTCTTGCCGACTACCACGTCAACGGCATGACCGCCCCCGCGTTCACCACGTTCCACACCCAGGGCTCCGAGACGGACATCGCGGCGTTCCTCACCGCGGTCTGCGGGCACCTCTCCGACCTGCCGGTGGCGAGGCTGGACGTCGAGAAGGAGATCCTGCGCACCGAATGGAGCAGCCGGGGCGCCGCCGCGATGGACGAGATCCCGCTGTGGCGGTACGGCGCCCAGGACTTCGGACTGAGTAGCTACCCGGAGTGGGGCCTGGGCGCGCTCACCGCTGACGACCTGCGCGAGTGGACCGCTCGGTGGTTCACCCGGGAGAACGCGGTGCTCTGGATCGCCGGCGAGCGGGTACCCGCCGGGCTGCGGTTCGCGCTGCCGGCCGGGGTCCGTCAGCCGGTGCCGGCGGCCTCGTCGGTGCTGCCGCAGACGCCGGCGTACTTCGTCAACGGCGCCCGGGCCGTGGTGCTCGACTCCGTGGTGCGGCGGCGCACCGCCGCCAGCATCTTCGCCGGAGTGCTGGAGCGTGAGCTGTACCGGTCGTTGCGCCAGGACGCCGGCCTGTCGTATACCACCACGGCCGGGTACGAGCCGCGTGGCGACGGGTACGCGTCGCTGCGGGCACTCGCCGACGCACTGTCAGAGAAGCAGGACGCGGTGCTCGGCGGCTTCATCGACGTCCTCGCCAAGCTGCGGGTCGGGCGGATCGAGCAGGCGGACTTGGACGCCACCGTCGCCAAGCGGGAGGACTCCCTCAGCACCGCGGAGGTGGAAGCCGCGCGGCTGCCGTCGTACGCCCTCAACGTGTTGACCGGTGAGCCGAACCCCACCATCGACGAGCACCGGGCCGAGTTGAAGGCCGTCAGCCTCGCGGACCTGCACGAGGTGGCCGGGGAGGTGACGGCGTCCGCGCTCCTCATGGTGCCCGGCGGGCACACCGCCGACTGGGCCGGCTTCGCCGCCGCACCCACCCACTCGACCGAGATCCTGCAGGGCACCACCTACTCGTCAATGGAAGGGAACGCCGCGCTGCGGATCGGCGCGGACGGAGTGACCCTCCTGCGGACCGACCACCCGCTGACCGTCCGGTACGACGACTGCTCCGCCGTGCTGGTCTGGCCGGACGGCGCGCGGCAGCTCATCGGCTCGGACGCCATCGCGCTGCACATCGAGCCCACCCTGTTCAACCTGCACCCGGCGGCGATCCCGGCCATCGACGCCAAGGTGCCGGACGACCGGCAGATCGCCATGCCGGCCCGCGCCCCAGACGCGATCCCACAGCCGAAGGCCGTCGTACGGCAGCCCACGAAACCGGCCAACAGTACCTGGTGGGAGGTCCCCGCGATGGTGCTCAGCGGGGTGGGTGTCCTACTGGTGGGCGGGCTGAGCGTGCTGCTGACCCTCGCCATGCTTCTCACCGAGACCGAGCCGGGCGAGGAACAGCTCTGGGGCGCCGTCGTGGTGCTCTGGCTGCTCACTGTTATTCTCGCGTTGCCCATCGTGAAGCGACGGCGACGGCGGCGGCGGCGGCGATGAGGTGGGGCCGGATCGCTGCTGGCCCGTGATCCACGGGGCGGGATAAGATCCGGCGCGGTGTCGGGGCGGTAGCTCAGCCGGTTAGAGCAGGGGACTCATAATCCCTCGGTCGCGGGTTCGAGTCCCGCCCGCCCCACCAGCCGTTTTCCCTGGTCATCCATGCTGTCGACGACCCGGACGAACCGCATCGAGATCCGGACCGATGCCCTCAGTCCGCACTGAGTCCGCAGCAGCACGACCCGCCGCCCGGTCGAGTCGGTTCGCCACCTGGTCCAAGTCGTCCTCGAACAGGTCCGCGTAGACGTCCAGCGTCATCGCCGCCGAGGCGTGCCCGAGCATCCGCTGCACCGCCTTCACGTTGGCGCCCTCGGCCACCGCCAGACTGGCCGCCGTGTGCCGGAGCTCGTGCGGCGTCAGTTCGGCGAGGCCGATCGACTGCGCAGCGCGAACGAAGACCCGGCACTCACAGACTGGCCGGAAGTGCTCGCCCTCATCACCAAGGCAGGACCAGCCGAAGTCATCAGGCAAGTCCGAGCAGCAGAAGCCAGTGACGCGCACGGCCGCAAGTGGCCACGTGGCAAGACCCACGACGACGCCCCGCCGGCCCAGTGCACCCAGCTCAGTGAGCCGAGTTGTCTAGCCCCACCACCTGCTTGACGAATCCGTCCCAGCACATGCACGACAGTCGGCCTTGGTTCCTCGGTCGTCCTGGTTACAGTCGGTGACATCTAAGTGCCTGTGGGTGCACTCAAACTCAGGCAGAGAACGAACCATTGCCGCCAAGACGCCATGCACGAGGGGAAGGCCGCCCAGCTCTCTGATCCCGACCCATGCGATGTCGTCATGCTCGTCAGGTGCACGGTTGGTGGGAGAGCCAACCCAGTCTCCAATCTGCCAGACGCCCACGTGAACGGCGTCCTCACCACTGCCGTCATGCAAGACGCCCAACCGTGACGAGGACTCCGCCACAATGTGAACACCGAGCTCCTCGTGCATCTCACGCGCGAGGGCCTGTAGTTCCGACTCACCCGCTTCGACCTGCCCCCCGGGCAGATCCCAGACATCTGGGTATACCCGTTTGGTCGGCCTGCGGTGTACCAGCAGGACCGCGCCGTTTTCGACGAGTGCGCCTGTGACGACGACATGCATGACGGGATTAGAGCACGGGGATAGGACTAGCTCGCTTCAGCCAGAGGGGACGCCCAGACGTCCGGGTCTGCGCGGTCCGATCGCTACGGGCGTGGCAGCCATCGCCGGCGGTTCGGCCATGCCGCGATGCGCGCCCGTGTCGCGGACCGTGAAGGCTTCCGCGGCGCCCTTTGAGGATCATGTCGGGCATCAGGTGGGACGTGAGCGTCAAGTATGTCCCATGACAGGACAGGTGCTGGGCATAGCTCGTTGCCGAATTGCCTCTCATCGACGTCCGCCGGTACAAACGATGGATTGCTGATGATGGACGGGAAGGGCTGATCCCAGGCGGGGTCATACCCAGGACCATTCTTCCGGAGCTACTCGCTGACCCCGCGACCTGGGAGTATCCCGATGATCCCACCTGGGTCGGAGCCATCACCCTGGTTGAGACGGACGCCGGCGTGAACATCAGCCGGATCTCCCCGGAGGAACCAGTCCAGGGCAACTCGTAGCGGATGTGGACTGAGGGCCAACCATCGCGGCTGCGGGAACATCACCAGTGAGCCGTGATCTTCTTCTAGCTTCAGGTGGCTCCTGGTCCTGGCGGTCCGCTGGGGCACCCTGCGCCCAGGTCGGTCGCGGGTTCGAGTCCCGCCCACCACCGAAAATCCCTGGTCGGCCGACAGGCGCATCACCGATGATTGCGGCCATGGCCACGACCCGACGAGCTGACATGTCCGCCGCCGGGGAGCTGGATGGCCACCTGGGTGGCAATGCCGCCTCGATCCGGGCGACGGCCCGCGCCCTGGCGAAGGTCGAGTCCGCCGTGGCCGTGGTGCTCGTCGAGGGCATCAGCGATCAGATCGCTCTGGAAACGGCCGCGCTGGGCCGCGGCCGGGATCTCGAGGCGGAACGGGTCGTGATCGTGCCGATCGGCGGGGCGCACGCGATCGGCCGCTTCCTGACCAGGTTGGCTCCCCTGAGCACCCGGGTGCGACTTGCCGGTCTGTGCGACCTGGGTGAGGAGGAGGTGTTCCGGCGTGGGCTGGAGGAGGCCCATGTTGGCTCGCCTCGCACGCGCACTGACATGGAACACCTCAGGTTCCACGTCTGTGTCAAGGATCTGGAGGAGGAGCTGATCCGCGCGCTGGGCACCGCACGGGTTGAAGCGCTCTTCGATTCGCAGGGTGACCTTCGCTCGTTCCGCTCGTTCCAGAGTCAGCCCGCCTGGCACGGGCGGGAGCTCGAAGCGCAGATGTGGCGGTTCCTGCGCAGCAGCTCACGTCGTAACCTGCGCTACGCACGCCTGCTCGTCGAGGCGGCAGTTGGCCGGGATGCCCTGCCGCGACCGCTCGACGCGCTGCTCACCGCCGTTTGACTCACCGAAGGACGGCCCTCGATCGTCTCTGGGCGCTCACCGGTGGTGGAGGCTCCGATGTGGCCTGCGCCCTGACCGGTCTTCCACAGTTCCTAGCGGGCGGAAGGGTCAGCGGCGCGTCCCCTGACCGGCCACACCCGCAGTCACCAAGCCGACAATCCGTAGCTGGAGGACAGCGGTCGGATCAGCATCAACTGCCAACACCAGTGGGGAGCACACCGTGACCGACCCGACCCAGCAGCCGCCGCAGACGCCCTACCAGCAGGGCGGGCCGGTCTACCCGCCGCAGCAGTACCAGCCGGCGCAGCAGGACCCGTCACGTGGCTATCCCGGCCAGCAGCCGCCCGCCCCGCCGCCTGCCGGTTCGAGCCGCAAGCCGCTCCTCTTCGCCGTCGGAGCGTTCGTCGCGGTCCTCGCCCTGCTCGCCGGCGGGTACGCCGTCTACGACGGGTTCATCAAGGAGGACTCCGGTGTGGCCGCGTGCAAGGCGATGCGCGACGGCAAGGAGATCGACGGCACCGCGAAGGACAGCGGCGACGACAAGCTGACCGAGGCCGAGTACCGGGAGGCGCGGGAACAGTTCGAGGACTCCCGCCACGACAAGATCCGGGAGCATGGCACCGCCCTCATTGACATTGCCTGGCAGGTGTCGAGCCTGCCGGAGGAACAGGAGATGGGCGCGCTCGCCTTCATGGGCCCGCTGACCACCCACATGTCCGGGTTGCAGACGGCCTGCGCGGATCAGGGTGTGATCGTCAATCTCAACAGCGGCAACTAGCTTCCGGCTTCGCCGCTCCGCCACCCACGTCCCCCGCTCAGGAACGGTGCCCGCCGCCCGCGGTTGCGCCTCACGGCGAGATTCCGTTGTCACCACCTGCATGCCCGCCCACAGGTGATGACTCGGCGGCTGAGCGTCGACGCTGCCGACGCACGAGCGCCAGGACGGCGAGCACCAGAGGTACGGCGAGGGTGGCGTACAACCACGGTGGCGCGGCGAACGGAGATGGTCGCGGCTCCGGACCGCCGAACGCTGCCCGGTTCAGCAGGTCGCCGGGCACCTCAAGGTCGCTGACGCCGTCCGGGGCGCTCAGCAGCACCTGCTCGGGACCACGGGCGGGGATCGCCGCGAGGTCGGCGCGCCGTTTCTCATGGTCCGCCTCCGGCGACTGCCGCTCCACCACCGGGTCGCCGTTGCGCCAGCCGACCAGCTCCACTGCCGAGCCGGGGACGGGGACGGGGATCGTGTCGCCGACCGGCTTCCCGGTGGCCGCGTCGAGGTACTCGATTCGCCAGGAGCGCCGGAGCAGCTCGGCGGCGTCGGCGCAGCGGGGGGTGGCGATGTCCTCCCGTCCTGGAGATGCACGGATCGCCCCTACCCGTACGGCCAGGACGGCAACCGGCGGCCTGGTCGGGTCGGTCTCCAGCATCCTGCCGGGCCGCCCGGTGACGGTAATCGTTGTCAGCCGTGAGCTTTCCATCGAAGGATCTTTACTTCCGTCGGATCGATACATAGATTGAGGTCATCAGTCGAAAGTTCTGAGTCTTCCGAGCAAAGTCGCGGCGGCTCATGAGCTCGCGGGGCCGTCCCTCCTGTGCTCGACGGTCGTCGCACCATGCCCTGTCGCGGCTTGACCCGGTCGAGAACGGAGTCCCATGGACGACCACGCCGTTGGCTCCCACCGCCACCTGTCCCGCAGATCCCTGATGACCACCGGAGTGCTGGCCGCTGGCGCGGTCGGGGTGACCGCGTCCACTGTCGGCGTCCCCTTCAGCGGCAGTCCGGCCCAGGCCATGGCCGGCATCACCAAGAAGGTCACCATCTACGTCGAGCAGCTGCCCGGCGGGCTGTTCGGGTACGGCCTGGCACCCGGCCAGGCCACCGTGCCGGGGCCGGTGTTGGAGATCTACGAGGGTGACACCCTGGAGATCACCCTGGTCAACACCACCACCCAGCGGCTGTCCATCCATCCGCACGGGGTGGACTACAGCACCGACTCGGATGGCAGCCCGCTCAACGCCTCGTTCAACAATCCCGGCGAGACCCGGACGTACGTGTGGCGCTCGCGGGAGATGTTCCTCGCGTCCGGCCGACGGTTCATGCCGGGCAGTGCCGGCTACTGGCACTACCACGACCACGCGATGGGCACCGACCACGGCACGGCCGGGGTCGCCAAGGGTTTGTACGGCGCGCTGATCGTGCGGCGTCGCGGCGACATCCTGCCGGAGAAGCAGTTCACGGTCGTGTTCAACGACATGATGATCAACAACCGGATGGCGCCGGACACGCCGATGTTCGAGGCGAACCTGGGCCAGCGGGTGGAGTGGCTCGCCATCGGGCACGGGGGCACCTTCCACACCTTCCACCTGCACGCGCACCGCTGGGCGGACAACCGCACCGGCATGCTCGAGGGCCCGGCCGACCCGAGCCTCGTGATCGACAACAAGGACCTGAATCCGGGCAGCTCCTTCGGCTTCCAGGTGCTCGCCGGGGAGGGCGTCGGGCCTGGCGCGTGGATGTACCACTGCCACGTGCAGTCCCACTCGGACGGCGGCATGGCCGGGATCTTCCTGGTGCGCAACGCCGACGGCAGCATGCCGCCGGGCGCGGAAGAGGCGATCCACAGGTTCCAGGGCCACACCCACACACACGGCAGCTGAGTGAATCGAAAGTGGGGACGGGGATGACAAGACAGTTACGACGAGCCCTCGCCGCGGGAGCGGTCATCGCGACGTTGATGCAGGGCACGGCGGCAGCAGCCGCACCGCAGGCGGCGCCCGCACCACAGGCGGCGCAGGAGAACAGGACGGCGGTCCTCGTCTTCCACGGGCCGGTGGCGGAGCAACAGGACCCGGTCGCCCGCGCCGCGGAGGCGATCAAGGATCTTGGCGCAGAAAATGACATCGTTGTCACTGCTACCACGGACCCCGCCGTCTTCACCACGGCCGGGCTGTCCGCGTACCGCAGCGTGGTTTTCCTCTCCGCGACGGGCGCCGCGCTCAACCGCGACCAGGAAGCGGCGCTGCAGAGCTACATGAAGGCCGGCGGCGGCTTCGTCGGCATCGCCGACGCGGCCCGCGCGCAGGTCGACTCCGCCTGGTTCACCGGTCTGATCGGCACCCGCCCGGCGGGCGCCATCCCGGTCGCCGAGCCGGTGGCCCGGGTGACCGCCAGCGGCGAGAACACGCCGAACGAGACCAAGGAGAAGCTGACCGACGGCGACTCCGGCACGAAGTGGCTCGTCCGCACGCCGACGGCCTGGGTGGCGTACGAGTTGAGCGGCGCCAAGCGGATCACCGGCTACGCGTTGACGTCGGCCAACGACTCCTCGGGGCGTGACCCGAAGGACTGGACGCTGCAGGGCTCCACGGACGGGCAGAGCTGGTCCGATCTGGACCGGCGCACCAACCAGACCTTCGCGGAGCGGTTCCAGACGCGCCGGTTCGACATCGCCACGCCGCAGGAGTTCAAGCACTACCGGTTGAACATCACCGCGAACAGTGGGGAACCGCTGACCCAGCTCGCTGACCTGCGCCTGTTCACCGGCAGCACCACCCCACCGGCGCCGCCGGCGGTGAACCGGGCGGTCGTCGACATCCTGGACCGGAAGCACCCGGCCACGGCGTCGCTGCCGATGACGCTCACCCGCTCGGACCGCTGGGAGAACTGGGACCCGAACCCGATCGGCACGGTGCACACCGTCGCCCAGGTCGAGGAGCGCCACTACAACCCGGGGCCGGGCGCCAACGGGCCGTTCCACCCGGTGTCCTGGTGCCGGGACTACGACGGTGGCCGGTCCTTCTACACCGGCATGGGCCACACCGAGGGCAGCTACGGCGAGGCGGCGTTCCGCACGCACCTGGCCGGGGCGCTCAAGTGGACGACCGGTCTGGAGCGCGGTGACTGCCAGGCGACGATCGCCGCGAACTACAAGGTCGAGCGACTCACCGCGGCCAACCAGCCCGGGCAGCTCGACCAGATCGGCGAGCCGCACGGGCTGACCATCGCGCCGGACGGCACGGTCTTCTACGTCGGCAAGGCGGCCTGCCCGAGTGGCCCCGTCGCGGACTGGAACAACCCGAACGTCGGCCTGGGCTGCGGCACCATCCACTCGTGGGACCCGCGCACCAAGCAGGCCAAGCTGCTCACGACCCTCGAGGTGATGGGTAACCGGGGCAGTGGCTCCGAGCTGGTGAAGAACGAGGAGGGCCTGCTCGGCATCGTGCCCGACCCGAAATTCGCCGACAACGGCTGGCTCTACGTCTACTGGATGCCGCACGAGTCGGTCGACCGGGTGAAGCGGGTCGGGCAGCGGACCATCTCCCGGTTCACCTACGACCGTGGGACCCAGACCATCGACCAGGCCACCCGCAAGGACCTGCTGCAGTTCCCGGTGCAGATCCACAGCTGCTGCCACGCGGGCGGCGGCATGGCGTTCGACGCCAAGGGCAACCTGTACGTCGGGTCCGGCGACAACAACTCCTCCGAGGGCTCGCAGGGCTACTCCGGCAACAACTGGACGCAGGAGTACCAGGGCACCTCCTTCCAGGACGCCCGTCGCACCTCGGGCAACACCAACGACCTGGCCGGCAAGATCATCCGGATCCACCCGGAGGCGGACGGGACGTACACCATCCCGGAGGGCAACCTCTTCCCGCCGGGCACCGAGAAGACCCGGCCGGAGATCTACGTGATGGGCGTCCGCAACATCGCCCGCCTCCAGATCGACCCGGAGCACCAGTGGCTGACCGCCGGCTGGGTCGGCCCGGACGCCGCGTCGCCGAGCCCGACCCTGGGCCCGGCGAAGTACGAGACCGCCACCATCATCACCTCGGCCGGCAACCAGGGCTGGCCGTACTGCATGGGCAACCGCCAGCCGTACCGCGACCGCAGCACCACCGACGCGACCGTCCTCACCGGCTGGTACGACTGCGACAACCTGAAGAACGAGTCGCCGCGCAACACCGGTCTGGTGGACATCCCGCCGGCCCGGGACAACATGATCTGGTACTCCCCGGACGGTGGCGGTCCGGTGTTCCCGGAGCGGACCGACGGCAGCGGTCTGCCGACCTACGTCGCGGCCGACGCCACCTACACCCAGCCGTACCTGCGCGGCGGCGGTCAGGCCATCATGTCCGGCCCGACCTACCACCGCGACCTCGTCGACAAGAACAGCGGCGTGGCCTGGCCGGAGTACTGGGACGAGAAGTGGTTCATCGGCGACCAGTCGAACGCGCAGAACCGCGTCGCGGTCACCGTCGACCCGGCCGGCGTGCCCACCGCCGCGCCGCCGGTGTTCGCCGAGTCGCTGCGGGCCATCATCCCCGGCGGCAACGGCGACACCCGGCTGCAGAGCTGGATGGACGCGAAGTTCGGGCCGGACGGCGCGCTCTACCTGCTCGACTACGCGGGCGGGTTCTTCAGCCTGCACCCCAACCAGAAGCTGATCCGGATCACCTACACCGGTGGCGCTCCGACCCCGGCGCCGGCTGCCAGCTCGGTCGCCGTGCAGAACAAGCCGCTGACCATCGCCTTCAACGGGTCCCGCTCCGGTGGCGTGAGCCACCGGTGGGAGTTCGGCGACGGCGCCACGTCGACCGAGGCGAACCCGCGGCACACGTACGCCCGGGTCGGCACCTACACGGCGAAGCTGACCGTCACGTACGCCGACGGGGAGACGGCGACGGTGCAGACCACGGTCACGGTGGGCTGCGCGGTGCCGGACAACCGGGCCACCGTGTGGCTCGGCGACACGGACACCAAGGTGCCCAGCCGCACGGTCGGGCAGGGCTGCACCATCAACGACCTGATCGACGACGAGAGCACCTGGGCCGACCACAACAGCTTCGTCCGGCACGTGACCACGCTGACCGACACGCTCCAGGACGACGGCCTGCTCTCTGCCCGTGAGGCCGGCACGCTGACCCGCCTGGCTGCCGCGTCCGAAATCGGGCGGGACGGTCGCACCGGGTACGAGCCGCTCTTCGACGGCACGGCCGAGTCGCTGCTCGGCTGGCAGCAGGCGCCGTCGGGATCGTTCGGCATCCAGCCGGACGGCTCGCTGCGCTCCAGCGGCGGCCTGGGCATGCTCTGGCACACGAAGGAACTCGCCGACTTCTCCCTGAAGGTGCAGTTCCGCGACATCGCACCGGGGACCGGCCGGGCCAACAGTGGCGTCTTCATCCGCTTCCCGGACCCGCGGATCCCGCTCGAACAGCGCCCGCCGGGCAGCTGCGGCACGGTCGGGTCCGCCCGGACCTCACCGGCATGGGTGGCGATCTACTGCGGCCACGAGATCCAGATCTACGACGGTGAGACCGGCGAGCCGCAGAAGACCGGCTCGGTCTACAACTTCGATCCGGTGCCGCTCGCCCAGGCCGGCGTCACCCCGAAGGACCAGTGGAACGACTACGAGATCCGCGTGGTCGGGCAGCACTACACGATGATCCGCAACGGCGTGGTGATCAACGAGTTCGACAACACGCCGGGCAAACAGTCCTCGCGCGCCGGTGACCCGCCGACCGATCTGCGGCAGTTCCTCAGCGGCTTCATCGGGCTCCAGAACCACGGCGACAACGATCTGATCGAGTTCCGCAACATCCGCGTGCGCGAGCTCTAGGAGAAACCATGATCCGACGATTGACGGCCGCGCTGGCGGCGTTCCTGCTCACGGTGACCCCGTTTGCCGGCGCGTCCGCCTCCGCCGCCCCGCGCGTCGCGGAACAGGTGCTGACCTGGACCGCCGACGACAGCATCACCCGCTACAAGTCCGCGCCCGCCACGGCGGTCGCCGGCGCGACCACGATCATCTGGGAGAACAGCGCGGCCACCGGCAACACCACCGGCATGCCGCACACGCTGACCTTCGACACCACCACCGACGGCTACAACCACGACGTGACGCTGAACATCCTGGCCAACCCGTTCGACGTGAACAACGGGCGGCACCAGGCGACGGTGAACCTCACGCCGGGCAGGTACCGCTACTTCTGCTCCATCCCCGGCCACAGTCAGATGGTCGGCGAGCTGGTCGTCACCGACGGTGGCGGAGGCGGCGACACCACGCCGCCGACGGTGAACGGCGTCGTGTCCGGCGACCGCGACGGGGACGGCAACTACGTGGGTGCGGCAACGGTGACCGTCACGGCCACCGACGCCGGATCGGGCGTGGAAACCGTCGAGTACCAGGTCGACGACACCAGCTTCCTGCCGTACACGCAGCCCGTGCAGGTCACCGCGGTCGGCGACCACTCGGTGCAGTTCCGCGCCACCGATCAGGCCGGCAACACGAGCGCGGTCGGCTCGGTGTCGTTCCGGGTCGTGGAGCCCAGCGAGGAGGACACCACCCCGCCGGTGGTGACGGTCGACGTGGCCGGTGACCGGGACGGCGACGGCAACTACGTCGGTACGGCCACCGCCACGCTGGCCGCCACCGACGCGGGGTCCGGTGTCGCCACCATCGAGTACTCGTTGGACGGCGCCGCCTTCACCGCGTACTCCCAGCCCATCGTGGTGAACGGCGTCGGCATGCACATGCTGCACTACCGGGCGACCGACGTGGCCGGCAACACGTCGGCCGAGCAGATGTCCCACTTCACCGTCGTGGCCCCGGCCCCCGAGGACACGACTCCGCCCGTGGTCTCCGCCACGGTCGCCGGCGACCAGAACGACGACGGCGCGTACGTCGGCGGTGCGACCGTGACCGTCACGGCCACCGACGGCGACTCGGGTGTCGCGTCGATCGAGTACGCGCTCGACACCGGCGCCTGGACCACGTACGCCAGCCCAGTCTCCGTCCGGGCCACCGGGGCGCACACCCTGCGGTACCGGGCGACGGACGCCGCCGGCAACACCTCGGCGGAGCAGTCGACCACGTTCACGGTGGTCGCCGACGGCACCGACGCCTGCCCCGACTCGGACACCCGGGCCAGGGTGGTCATCGACGGTGACGACACCGGCGTCGCCAACGTCGACACCGGCGACGGCTGCACCATCAACGACCTGATCGACGAAGACGCCGCCTACCCGGGGCACGCCGATTTCGTCCGGCACGTCGAAGCGGTCACCGCCACCCTGGTGGCCGGCGGCACCCTCACCCTGCGCCAGCAGGGCGCCATCGTCCGAGCCGCGGCCCGATCGGACGTCGGCGCATGAGTTACCGAACCTCATCGACAGGGAGTACAGCGATGCCCAGACGTACCGTTGCCAAGCTGGCCACCGTGACCGCCGTCGTCGCCTCCTCGGTGCTGGCGGTGGCGCCCAGCGCACACGCCGACCTGGTCACCTACTGCATCGGCACCGGCGGTGCGGTGACGGTGCCCAACGACCTGTACGTGCCGGCCGGCGAGTCCTGCGCGCTCACCGGCACCACGATCACCGGCAACGTCAGCGTCGCCGCCGGCGGCAACCTGGTGGTCACCGGTGGCACCGTCAGCGGCGAGGTACGCGTCGCCGCCGACGGCTACCTGGACGCCACCGACACCACGATCGGCGGCCAAGTGGTGCTGGCCGCCGGCGGTTACGGCACGTTCCTGAAGGACGCCCGCACCGGCAACGTGACCGTCCGGCCGAAGGGCGCCGCCACCATCGACAGCTTCCTGTTCGTGGAGGGGTCCACGATCGTCGGAACCGTCAACGCCGGCGCCGGTGAGGTCCGGCTCGACCGCGGCACCCAGGTGGAGCGCAACCTCAGCACCACCGGCACCTACTACACGGACGTGCACGACTCGTTCGTCGACGGCACGCTGTCGGTGCTCAACAGCGCCACCGGCAGTGTCGTGTGCGGCAGCGCCGTCCGTGGTCAGGCCACCTTCGCCGGCAACCTCGGGGCCGTGCAGCTCGGGCCGAACGGCACCCTCGACAGTTGCGCCTCCGGGGGCTACTGGGGCCGGGACGTCAGCATCACGAACACCACCGGCGGTGTCACCGTCGACGACAACATCATCGACGGAAAGTTGGCCCTGACGTCCAACAACCCCGTCGCCCAGGTGGCCGGGAACAACCGGATCCGTGGCGGCGTGACCGGTGACCAGGCGGGTGCGGGCACCTCCCGGATGGCCCGGGCCGCGGCCGTCGCCGACCGGGAGGACGCCGGCGAGCAGCGCGCCGAGGCACGCCGTACCTCCGCCGTGCAGGAGGCCGTCGCGGCTGGCGCGGCCGGTCTGTAGGTGCTGTTCGCGGGGCCACGGGCGATCCGGCCCGTGGCCCCGCGCGCAGGTACCGGTCCGGCGGACGGAGTCCGCCGGACCACGCTCAGTCCGGCACGCTGGTGCGCTGGCGCACTCCCCGGGGGATCCAGGACGGCGCTCCACCGTCCAGATTGCGCTCCTTCTCGATGAACGCCAGGTTGTGGTAAAAGTGCACGCCCCCGATGTCCGGGTCGGTGGCAGCGGGTGCCCGTCCGACGATCTCCTCGTGGTGGAGGCCGTCGATGAGCGTCTTGAGGAACCCGAGGCTCGTCGCCGGGTCGTCGTAGGTCCCTGCCCGACCGCCGAAGGTCGGCCAGTACGACGTCTGCAGGTCCTCCATGACGTACAGGCCACCGTCGCGCAGGACGGGGAAGAGGTACGCGAACGAGGCGAGCAGGTGGGCGCTGACGTGGCTGCCGTCGTCGATGACGATGTCCGGCCTGCCCATCACCTCCACCACCCGGGCCAGGTCGACGGGGGATGACTGGTCGCCCTGGAGCACGGCGACCCGCTGGCCACCGAGGTGCGACTTGTCGACGATGTCGAGCCCGTAGACGAGGGCCCGGGGGAAGTAGCGCCGCCAGACCTCCAGGGACGCGCCGCCGCGGCGCTGGTCGCCGAACCCGCCGACCCCGATCTCCAGGATGGTGAGTGGCTGGTCGCGCAGCGGGCCGAAGTGCTGCTCGTACCGGCGGGGGTAGGTGTGGTGGCCCCACTTGTCGGAGCCGTAGCGGACGCAGAGCTCGGCCAGGCCGACGTCGTACGGCCGGTCCAGCGCGTCCACCATTCGACGGACCACGTCGTACGCGGGCAGCGGGCGGTCGAACGCCGCGGGATTCTCCAGATGCCCCCAGTGGACCACCCGACTCGCGCTGGACTGCGCGCCGCGGGGCCCGAACAGGCTGCGGACCACCTCGGTGAGGTCCTGGGTCAGCGACACGTCGGGCACCCCGGCCGGCTCGCGCTCGCCGCCGACAGGGTGGTGCGCGATTCCCGCCGACCCGACCTGGAGCCCGTACCGGATCGTCGCGTCGCCGTGCCGCAACCCCAGATGCACGCTCACGTCGGGGCCCGCCGGTACGTCTGCCCGGTGCAGCAGTTCGCCGACCACCGCCGCGGCGACGGCCTGCGCCCCGAGGTCGTCGATGACTGCCGTGATGCCGTCGGCGATGCCCCCGGCCGCGGAGATGAGTCTGCTGAGTCCCGCACGATCCACCGTCGTCTGCATGAGAAGATCGTAAATGTCTTGGGCTCCGCGCCGGGGGTACGTCGCCCACGTCGGCGACCTGCTCGACACCGAGCTGCCGATGGCGCCCGCACGCCGCGCGGCGCGGTGAACAGCCCCTGACCAGCCACTTCTGCGCGTGCGGCGGGCCGCTCTGCCGGCCTCGCCGGTGCGGCTTGAGCGGGTCGTCCAGTTGCGAAAGTTGGAACACGGGCACGTGGCGCCCTGCACCCGTGCCGATCCGCTCTGAGCTGCGCTTTCGCCCGCCGCCCGACCGCCCTGGCCGGTCCGGCCAGCCGATACATCGGACAAAATGCCGCGGCTCGTAGAAACGATTTTAATACGGCCCGACATCGATGCCTTGCCCGGTCCTACCCGGTCGTGATTATCTTCAACCACACCGCTCGCCGGTACGGCAGGAAAGACAGCCGGAAGGCAGGCGAGTGACCGGGTCCGGCGTCATCGCCGGAATATTCAACTGAACGTTGGCTACGCCTTGGCGTGCCCGTCCGAGAATTGTTGGAGGTGGCGACGGTGGTCACGAAACACGTGATGCCGATCGACTTGGACTCGGTTCCCGAGGTTGACGAAGTGCTGGTGGAGCTGGGTGTCGGCCCGTTCGTACGGGACACCGTGTCTGCTCCGATCGGTCGTAACGACGCCTGGTCGGGTGTCACCGAAAGCGGCCGGGACGTTTTCGTCAAGCGCCTGACCGGACAGGTCGAGGACACCAACAACAGAATGCGCAGGCTGCTCGACTTCGAGGCCTACGCCGCGAAAGCCAATTTCGAGAATGTGCACTGGCCGCAATTCATCGGCAGTAACCCCGACCACCGGATCGTTGTTTTCGAACGAATCAACGACGCGGTCAACGGTGCCGCGCTGATGGTCGACGAGACATTCACCCTGGCGCACGCGCACCAGGTCGGCCGGGCGATCGGCCACCTGCACGCGACCCCGCCTCCGGAGGGCCTGCGCCTCGACGAGTCGCCGCCCGGGTTCCCGCCGGTCACGTTCCTCCAGGGCCTGCCGCTCTCGGTGTTCCTGAAGTCGAGTGCCGGCGAGATCGAGGCCTGGCGGCTGTTGCAGAACGACCCCGAGTTGATCGCCGCGGTGCAGCGCCTGCGCGACGCCGAGCGGGAGGCGCCCCGCGTGCCCTCGCACTGCGATCTGCGGGTGGACCAGTTCCTGGTCGCCGAGGACGGGTTGTTCCTCACCGACTGGGAGGAGTTCCGGCTGGC
The DNA here is from genome assembly GCF_003172955.1 of Micromonospora acroterricola. GTDB lineage: Bacteria > Actinomycetota > Actinomycetes > Mycobacteriales > Micromonosporaceae > Micromonospora > Micromonospora acroterricola. The sequence continues at coordinate 27,273 of NZ_QGKR01000138.1, forward strand.
CGACCCGGCCCGCGACGTCGGCGCGTTCGCCGGCGAGTGGGTCTACCGGTCGGTGCTCGACCTGGTCACCAACCGGGGCGACGAGGCGTTCGTGGACACCGAGTTCACCCACGAGCTGGTCCTCCAGCGCGGTGTGGAGAAGATGCGCCGACTGCTGCCGCTGGTGCACGAGTTCTGGCGGGCGTACACGGACGTCCGGCCGGACGCCGACCCGGGCCTGGCGGTCCGCGCGACCGCCTTCGCCGGCTGGCACCTGCTGGACCGGCTGGTCGCCGGCGCCCTGTCCTCGTCGCGGCTGTCCGCGATCCAGCGCGCCGCCGCCGGCGTCGGCCGCGCCGCGCTGGTCAACCCCGAGAAATTCGCCACCACCCTCGGCTTCGGAGGTGCCCGATGACGTTGCAAGCCCAACCCGTGGCCGGGGAACTGGCCCCCGCGATCCGGGACGCGGTCCGTCAGATCCGGGTCTCTCCGGAGCGGACCACGGCCGTGATCGGCGGCCGCGAGATCGTCGCCGACTTCCCCCGCGAGCTCCGCCGGTTGCTCGCCGAGTCCATCTACAACGTGCTGCACTCCGGCCAGCCGGACGGCAAGGTGCCGACCCGGCTGCGGGAGGACGCACTCGAGGAACGCTTCACCGCGGCCGTGCCGCACCGGCAGATCGAGGTCCGGGCGGTCGTCCGGTCCACCGTCCAGCGCGATGCCGCCGGACGCGGACGGATCCTCGTCGAACGCGAGGGCCTGCGGATCTGGGCGCCGATCGAAGCGATCACCACGACCGGGTACGCCCCGGGCGAGCCGGTGCGGCTGGCCGTGCCGCCGTGGCGGGCCGCGCTGTCACCGGGCTTCTTCCTGGTCGACGGTTCCCGGCAGCGGGACACCTCCCGGGGCGTCCTGCGGGTCTACCTCAACGTTCTCGACGTGGATCACGCCGTCGGCGCCTGGCGCGAGGTGCTCACCTTCCTCGAGGAGCGCGAGGTGCCGTACCGGGCGAAGGTGCTCTCGGCCCGGGAGCTCTATCCCCGACGCGACGCGATCGTGGTCTACCTGGGCAGCGACTGGCAGCACATCGCCGCCGACCTGGCGGAGCTGGCTCAGGGCCTGCGCGGCACCGGCCCCGAGACGTCAGCGTTCGTCGAGCGGATCGCGCCCGGCGTCGGCACGGCCTGGGAGCCGGTCGACGGCAAGTCCGGCCGGCAGGGGTTGAGCTTCGGCCAGCACCGCGCCACCGTCCTGGCCGCCGCGCTGGTGGAGGCCGCCGACGACCTTCAGCGGGTCGACTCGCTGATCGTCGCGCGCTTCCTGGAAGCCGGCATCGACCCGGCCAATCCGGCCCGCAACACCACCGTCTGAACCCGACCGAAAACGCATCGCCAAGACCTGAGCTCGCTTGCTGGGAGGGTCAACAGGGGCGTTCCCAGTTTGGAGCTCAGTGCTTCCCCGAAGGAGAGAGACGTGAACACGGACATCACCAAGAGCGACAACATCATGGAGCTCGTGTCCAGCTACGAGACCTACCTCGAGGCGGACGACGACCTGGGTGTCTCCGCCGTCGCGGACGCCCCGGCGACCACCTGGTACTGCGCCAGCGCCGCGGTCAGCTTCCTCACCGCCGCCACCTACGAGGCGACCTGCTGACCGACCCCCTGATCCCGTCCGCGATCCCGCGGACGTCCGGTAACACCACACACACCGAGGAGAGGTAATGCAGGAGAAGGCGAACAACATCGAGGAGCTGCTGGCGGGTTACGAGACCTACAGCACCGCCGAGGACATCGACCTCTCGGCCGTCTCGGACGCCCCCGCCACGACGCCCGGCTGCGCCATCGTCAGCGCTGGCGTCAGCTGGATGAGCGGCCAGGTCGTCTCGAAGACCATCGACGACGGCTGCTGAAACGAGCACCAGGTCCGGAGCGGCGGGCCGGACTCCCGCCGGCCCGCCGCTCGGTCCTGACCAATCCCTAGCGAGGTGCACCGCGATGACTGAGACCCCGCCCTTCCAGCAACTGTTGACCATGACCGATCTTCTGGTCCCGGCCGCCGTCCGCGCGGCCGCCACGCTCGGCATCGCGGACCACATCGCGGCCGGCGCCACCACCGCTGCCGAGATCGCCCACCGGGCCGGCAGCGCCCCCGACGTGACCGGGACGCTGCTGCGCTACCTGGTCGAAATCAAGATCCTGGAGACCGGACCCGGCGGGGAGTACGCCCTGACGCCGCTCGGCGACCCGCTGCGCTCCGACCACCCGCAGAGCGTGCGCCAGGTGCTCCGCAACGACGGCATGATCGGCAGCATCACGCTGAGCCTGCTGCGCCTCGACCACACGGTGCGCACCGGCCGGCCCGGCTACGCCGCCGAGTTCGGCCGGGACTACTGGGACGCGGTGAACACCGACCCGGCCTTCGCCGCCGAGTGGCGCGAGCAGGGCGAGGCCGCCGACCAGCTCGACAAGCAGGTGCTCCGCTGGGACGCCGGAAAGATCATTTCCGAGTACGACTGGAGCGGCGTCGACAGTTTCATCGACGTCGGCGGTCACCTGGGCAGCCTGACCATGGCCCTGGTCCGGGCCCACCCGCACCTGCACGGCACCCTGCTCGACCTGCAGAACGTCTCGGCGGAGGCCGGCCGGCGCTTCGCGCGCAGCGACGTCGCGGAGCGGGTGACGGCGGTGCAGGGCAGCTTCTTCGACCCGCTGCCCACCGGCAAGGACGTGTACCTGCTCTCCGCGATCCTCGCGGACTGGTCCGACGACGAGGCGGTCCTGATCCTGAAGCGCTGCCGGGAGGCGGCCGGGGCCACCGGCAAGGTGCTGGTCGCCGACATCGCCATGCCGGTCTCCGGCCCCGGCTCGGAGCTGCAGCTGCGTTCGATGATGCCGGCGCCCACGCGGACGGCCGAGGACATCGAGCGGCTCGGCGCCGAGGCCGGCCTACGGGTCTCCTGGCGCGGCCCCGCGACGGCGGTCCGGACCCTGATCGAGTTCACCGCCCACTAGCACAGCTGCCGAACGGAGAATCCCATGCGACACCATCCGCCGGAGGCGCGGCAACGACCGGACCGGCCGCTGCGCATCGTGCGCGACCTGGCCACCGGACATCCGGGCACGATGCTGCTGATCGGCCTGCTCGCCCTGGCGTCCACCGCCGGCACTCTGGCGCTGCCCTGGGCGGTCGGTCGGCTCATCGCCACCCTGGGCGACGGCGCCGCCGACCGCTGGACGGTCTGGCTGATCGTCTTCGGGCTCGGCGCCGCGCTGGCCAACACGCTCGCCACGTTCCTGCTCTCCCGGCTGGGCCAGCGGATGATCTGCCGGCTGCGGGTTCGCACCATGGGCCACGCGCTGCGCCTGCCGCTCGCCGACGTGCGGCGCGAGGGCAGCGGCAACCTGGTCACCCGGATCACCGCGGACACCTCGCGGATCAAGAAGCTGATCGACGTCGGCCCGATCCAGCTGCCGATCGCCGGGCTCACCGCCATCGGCACCCTGGTGATCATGGGCTTCCTCGACTGGCTGCTGCTGGCCGTGACGCTGGGCGCGTTCGCGGTCGCCGGCGGCCTGATCACCCTGGTGGTCAAACGGCTGCGGCGTAGTTACGTCGCCGTGCAGGAGTCCACCGGCGTCCTGGCCCAGCGGTTCATCGCGGCCGTCGACGCGGTCAAGGTGATCAAGGCGTACCGGGCCGAGGAGTCCGTGAGCGCGGACCTCGCCGGCCACGCCGAGACCGTCGCCCGCCGCGAGATCGACGCCGCCCGGATGGAGGCCCTGATGACCCCGGTGGTCAACCTGGGTCAGCAGATCGCCCTGGTCGCGGTGATCACCGGGGGCGGCGCGCGGATGGTCGCCGGCAGCCTGCCGCTGGCCGACTTCGTGGCGTTCCTGCTCTACCTGCTGCAGCTCACCGGCCCGTTCATGATGATCGCGGCGGGCGTCACGGCGCTGAAGATGGGCACGGTCGCCCGGGAACGGTTCACCGGCCTGTTCGACAAGCCCCAGGAGTCGGGCGGCGAGACCGCGCAGCCTGTGGCCGCACCGGTCGGTCCGGTGCCGGCGGTGCAGTTCGACCACGTCGACTTCAGCTACGGCAGCACGCCGGTCCTGCGGGACGTCTCGTTCGAGGTGCCGGCGCGAGGGCTGACCGCCATCGTCGGCCTCTCCGGCGCGGGCAAGACCACCGCGGTGGAGCTGATCCAGCGCTTCGCCGACGTCACCGCAGGCAGCATCCGCGTGCAGGGCCGTGACACCCGGCAGTGGCCGCTCGCCGACCTGCGCGGCCAGGTGGCCTACGTGGACCAGGCGGCGAGCTCCGTGCAGGACACCGTGCGCCGCAACCTGACCCTGGGCCGTGGCGACGCGGCGTTCTCCGACGGGGAGCTGTTCGCGGTGCTGCACCGGGTCGGCCTGGCCGACGAGATCCGCCGCAAGCCGCAGGGCCTGGACACCGTCCTCGCCGGCGACGTCGATCTCTCCGGCGGTCAGCGCCAGCGGCTCGCCATCGCCCGGGCCATGCTGACCGACGCCCCTCTGGTGCTCCTCGACGAACCGTCGTCGCACCTGGACAGCATCAACGAGCAGAAGCTGCGCGACCTGGTCGACGACCTGGCCGCCACCCGGGCCGTGCTGGTGGTGGCGCACCGGATCTCCACCATCCAGCACGCCGACCACGTGGTCATCCTCCAGGCGGGCGAGGTCGTCGGTCAGGGACCGCACGACGAGCTTCTGCGCAACTGCTCGAACTACACCGATCTGGTCCGTGGCCAGATGCTGGTCGGAACAGGAGCCCTGGCATGACCGACTACTCGATCATGATGCCGTTCGCGCCGCGCCGCCCCGAGCAACTGCTGCCGTTCGCCGCGCTCACCCAGTGGAGCGAGGCAACCTGCCTCTGGCAGGGGCAGGGCAACGTCGGCGACACCCACGTCAGCTTCTCGTACGCCGCGGCCAGCGGTTTCCGGGTCCCGATGGGCACCTCGGTCAACCTCATGCCGTTCCTGCACCCGTACGACGCCGCGCTGCGCGCCCAGACGCTGGCGGTGGCCACCGGGCACCGCGTGGTGGCCGGCTTCGGCCCCGGTGGCGCATCGTTGCAGCGCGGCACGCTCGGTGCCCCGTACCGCAGCCAGCTCGGCGCGGTCCGCGAGTACGCGACGATCGTCCGGTCCCTGCTGGAGACCGGCAAGGTCAACCACCAGGGCGAGTTCTTCTCGTGCGGGATGGAGCTGGGCACGTTCCCCCGCCCGCCCATCGAGATCGGGCTGGGCGTGCTGCGGCCGCGGATGGCGGAGCTGGCGGGTGAGGTCGCGGACGTGGCGATCACCTGGCTGACCCCGGCCTCGTACCTGCGGGAGACCGTGGTGCCCGCGCTGCGCCGGGGTGCGGAGCGGGCTGGGCGGCCCATGCCGCGCCTGGTCGCGATCGTGCCGATGGCGCTGCGGGAGTCCGGCCGTGACCCGGTCGACCTCGCCCTGAACAGCAACTCGGGGCACATGCGCCTGCCGCACTACATCGACATGCTGAGCCGTTCGGGCATCGACGTGGACATGGCCGACGACCCGCGGGCCAGCGGCCGGGCCCTCGTCGAGGGTGGCGCCTTCCTCTACGGCGACCACGAGGAGCTGACGCAGGGCATCAAGGAGTTCAGTGCCGCGGGCGCCGACGAGGTGGCGTTCAACCTGGCCGGGGTCTGCGTGACGTACGGCGCCCGGACCACGCTGGGCGAGCTGGAGACCATCCTCGGGAACGTGGCGCGATGAGTGCCGGGCCACCGCTCGAGTTCCTGGAGACGCCGGAGCTGGAGCTGAGGCGGCTGCTGTTGGTGGTCACCGGCTCGGCCGCGGCCAGCAACGTGCCGACCTGGCTGAACTGGCTCCGGGAGACCTACCCGCGGCTGGACGTGGCCGTGGTCGCCACTCCCAGCGCCCTGCGTTTCGTGACCCGACAGGCGCTGAGCCTCCGGATCGACCACGAGGTGGTCGTCGACACCTGGGAGGACTGCGAGCGGGCCCGGCACGTCGAGCACGTCGAGTGGGCGGACGCCATGCTGGTCTACCCGGCGACGTTCCACTTCGTCGCCCGGCTCGCCCTCGGGCTCGCCGACAGCCCGGCGTTGCTGGCGATGCAGTGCACCTCCGCGCCGGTCGGCCTGGCGCCCGCGCTGCCGCCGGGTGGCCTGGACAGCCCCGCCTTCCAGCGGCACTGGGCGACCCTGGCCGAGCGGCGCAACGTGGCCCTGATTCCCCCGCTGCCCGCGCGCAGCCTCACCACCGGCCGCGACGACGGCTGGGTGAGCCCACCCCTGCCGGAGGCGCTGCGCCGGCTGGAGGCCCGCCGCCGCGAGCTGGCCGAGGTGGACGTGCCGGTCCTGACCGGGGGAGTGACCGTATGACAACGGCCACCCTGACCGCGCCGACCGGCCGGGACTTCGGCACCGGCCTGCTGGTCACCGCGGTACGCCCCGAGCCCGCTGGTGGATACCGGTGGCGGCGGGCACCCGGGCCGCTGGCGCCCGCGCCGTTCGCGCCGGCCGGCGCCGAGCTGCGCCGGCTCCTCGCGGCACGACCGGCCGCGACGTCGGTGCGCTGGGCCGTGGGTGAGCCCGACGACGACGGGCGGACCTATCTCGTACGGGGTGCGACCTCGGTGGCCGCCGCCCTGTTGGGCGGCGGCCCCGACCCGGCGCTGGCGCCCCTGGTGCACGGGCTCGGCCAGGCGCTGCACGAGCTGCACGAGCAACCGCTCCCGCCGGACGTCGCGGCGGGGCGGGCGCCGCGCGGGCTGGTCCGCTTCACCCGCTGGCTCGACGGGCGATCACCGCACCCGCGCAGCGCGTACGCCGAATCCCTGCTGCGCTCCCGGCTCGGCGCCGCGGCCCTGGCCCGGGTGCGGGAGCACACCGCCCGGATCGCCGCCGCCGACGAGCGCGTCCTGTGCCACGGAGCGCCCGGTCTGGGTTCGCTGATCCCGGCGGAGGGGGAGGAGGCGGGCGCCGACGCGCTCATCGGCGAGGACGTGTGCGCCGCGCCCTGGTACTACGACCTCGGCTGGGTCCTCGGTGAGCTCGTCGAGCTGCAGTGGTACCTGGGCGGCGACCGGCCGGCGTGGCAGCGGTTGACCAACGCCCTGCTCGACGGTTACGGACGCGACCTCGACGACCGGTGGCGCGAGACCGTCGCCTTCCGGGTGCTGCTGCACGTGCACGACTACACGACCTATGTCGGCTGGGAGCCGAAGGTCTTCGAGAAGTACACCGGATTCGCCCGGCACCTGCTGTCCCCCTGAGGAAAACCCATGACTGTCCCGGCTGGGTCGCGACCCGCTCATCCGCTGCACCGGCGCACGCTGCCGAATGGCCTGCGCGTGGTGCTTCTGCCCGGCTGGCCGGCGCCCCGCTCCGCGGTGAGCGTCCACTACGGCACCGGCTTCCGGGCCGAGTCGCCCGGTAGCGAGGGGATCGCCCACCTCGTCGAGCACCTCATGTTCAGGGGCAGCGAAAGCCTGCCCGGTGGACGGTTCTACGACGACCTGCATCCGCTCGGCGGTACGGCCAACGGCACCACGCACGCCGACTACACCGACTACTTCCAGGTGGTCCCCGCCGCGGCGCTGGAACAGGCGCTGTTCCGGGAGGCGGACCGGATGCGCGCGCCGCGGTTCACCGACGCCGAGCTGGCGAGCCAGCTCATCGAGGTGGGTCGCGAGATCGAGAGCATGCGGGACAGCCGGCTGTACGGCAGGCTGCCGTGGCCGGGCCTGCCCGAGGTGATGTTCCGCTCGTTCGCCAACGCCCACGACGGGTACGGCGATGTCGGCACGCTGCGGACGCTGACCGTGGACGACTGCGCCGCCTTCTTCGACGCCCACTACGTACCGGCGAACGCGGTTCTCACGATCGTGACCCCGCACGAACCGGCGGCGGTCTGGCCGCTGGTGGAGCGGCACTTCGCGGGGGTGCCCGCCCGGCCGGCGGACCCGCCGCCGTCGATCGCCGAACCGCCGCCGAGTCAGGACCGTCAGGTCCGTCAGCGGGTCGCCGGCGCGGCGCAGACCGCGCTGGCGCTCGGACACCGACTGCCCGATCCGCTGCGGGAGCTGCCGGACTACGTGGCGTGCATGGTGCTGGCCTGGCTGACCTCCCGGTGGCGGCATCCGCGGGTCGGCGTCCGCGCCGGAGCCGGCTGCGGGTTCTTCGGGCCGCTGGACGCGCTGGCACCAGACGTCTTCGTGGTGACCGCGGTGCTGCCGGACGACCTGACGCCGGACGGCTTCGTCGGCGATCTGGCGGCCGAGTGGACCCGCCTCGGCGACCCGGCGAGGGCCCGGGCCGGAGTGGGACGCGCGGCGGCCGAGCTGGCCGGGCAGCACCGCCGGCAGCACGCCCGGCTGGAGGACCGGTGCCGCGCCCTGGGCCGTTTCGAGCTGTTGTTCGGCCGGGCGGAGCTGGTCGACGACCTGCCCCGCCTGATCGCGGACACCTCGGCCGAGCGGGTGTCCCGGGCCGCCGAGGCACTGGCCGTCGCACCGAGCGCGTTGCTCGTCGCCGGCCCGCACGGGGGCCCCGACGGGGAGGGCCAGGCCACCCGACGGCCGGACCGTGTGGCCACCCGACGGCCGGACCGTGTGGCCGACCGACGGCCGGACCGTGTGGCCGACCGGCGTCCGGACCGAGTTCGGCGCACCGCGGCGGAGCTCGGCGCCAGCGCTGGCGGGCCGCGACCCGTGCCCGCGCTGGGCGCGCCCGTCCCGCCGGCGCTGACCGGGGCGCGGGAGATCAGCCTCGCCAACGGCCTGCGGGTCGTCGCGGTTCCCGACCGCCGGGCCGAGCTCGTGGAGCTGCGGCTGCGGCTGCCGCTCGGGCCGGACGGCTGGCGCGATCCGCAGCGGGTCGCCGATCTGCTGCGGATCCTCGGCGCGCACACCGACGCGGCCCGGCGCGTCGCCGGGATGGGCGGTGAGTTGCAGCTGGCGCAGGACGGCCAGTGGGCCGACCTGAGCGCCTGGGCGCCGGTCGCGCTGCTGCCAAAGCTCCTCCAGGTGGTGGCCGATGTGCTGGTCCCCGGTCCGCTGCCCGCGTGGCGACCCCTGCCGGCGGCCCGGCCGGCGCCGTTCGTACCGCAGCAGCGGATGGACGAGGCGCTGCGCCGGCACTGGGCCGGCAAGTCCGAGCGACCGCCGGCCGATCCGACCGAGCTGCACCTCCGGGTGCTGCGTCCGCAGCACGCCACGCTGGTCGTGGTCGGCGCCGCGGACGCCGAGGTGCTCCTCGCCGCGGCCGTCGACGCCCTGGCCGGCTGGTCCGCCGCGCCTCGTGCGGAACCGGCCGCGCCGGACGACTCCGGACCGCAGGTGCTGCTCCTGCGCGAGGCGGCCGGCGACACCGTCCATCTCACGCTCTCCGGGCGTGAGCCCGAGGCCGGGTCGGCGGAGCCCGCCCGGTATCTGACCACGGCGCTGCTGGGCGGGCACGCCACCGCCAGGCTGGCCGAGCGGTGTCGCCGGCTGGGGCGCGCCGACGTCATGCTGGCGCGCCGCGACGTGCTGGCCGGGTACCGGCGGGCCTCCGTACGACTGGCGGTGCCCCGGGACCGGATCGACGAGGCCGTGGCGGGGGTACGCGCGGAGGTGGCGGCGCTGATCGCCGAGCCGCCGTCCAAGGAGGAGCTGGCGGCCGTACGCCGGTACTGCTCGGCGCAGTTGCTGTCGGCATTCGACTCGCCGGCGGGGCTGGCGGACGCGCTGCGGCACACCACGGCGGCGGGGCGCGGGCTGGACTGGGTGGTCCGGCGGCCGGAGCTGCTGCGGACGCCTCGACCCGGGGACCTGTCCGGGGCTGCGCACGATCTGTTCGGGGCGTTGAGCCACACCGTCGTGCTGGGCGATCCGCCCGCCGACTTTTCCGCCGACCGACTTGCCGCCATGGAAAGTCGGGCCTAGACTTTCCATTATGGAAACTGGAGGAGCCATGGAGCGGATGAGCCCGCAGGAAGCCCGTCGGACGCTGGCCGAGGTCGCTGGCGGCCGCGAGATCGTTGCCGGCCGCGCCGTCGCGCCGTGGTGGTACCACCTGGGTATCGGCCTGTCGCTGTTCTGGGCGTTCGCGGCCGTCTCGATCGGCTGGGCGTGGATCCCGTACGGCGTGATCATCGGTCTGCTGATCGGGCCGCTGCTGTTCAACCTCGCGGCCAACCACGTCACCGGCATCTCCCTGGACCGCTACCACGCGACCCCCGGCGCCCGCCGGATCAGCGTCCGCGCCGGTATGGCGCTGCCCGTGCTGATCGTGCTCGGGCTCGCCCTCGAGTGGGGGGCCGACCTGCGCGGCGCCATGGCGGCCTGCGGTGTCGTCATGCTCGTCATCACGGTCGTCGCCGGCCGTCGCATCGACGCGGCGCTGGTGCGGGATCTGGGCCGACAGGCATGAGGGACGGCTTCGACGAGGTGATCCACCCGCTCAACCGGCTCCAGATCTGCGCCATGCTCAGCCGGGTCGAGTCGCTGTCGTTCTCGACCATCCGCGACGCCCTCGCGGTCAGCGACTCGGTGCTCAGCAAGCAGCTCAAAGTGTTGCAGGAAGCCGGTTACGTGACCCTGCGCAAGGAGTCATTCAATTCTCGAATCCACGCTTGGGTGGCGCTCACCCCGCTCGGTAGAACTGTCTTCACCGCGCACATGGCCGAGCTTCGCCGAGTCGCCGACGACGTAGTGACCGACGGCCGCCCCCGCCCGTAGCGACCTGATCGCTCGCACCGGCGGCGGCCCACCTCGAATTGGGGGAACAACTGTGGCGCAAGCCCACCCGCCGCCCGGAGCGCACATCGCCTTCATGTCCGTGCCGCTGCACGGCCACGTGAACCCCATGCTCGGCGTGGTGGCGGAGCTCGCCGGCCGGGGGCACCGCGTCACCTTCGCCACCGCACCGGACTTCGGTCCGCTCGTCGAGGAGGCGGGCGCCACCCTGGTGCCGTACACCTCGACCTTCCCGTCGGCCGACGCCCCGGGTCGCGGTTGGCTCGCCACCGACGACGACGGCCGGCAGGCCGCGGCGGTCTTCGCCCGCGAACGTGACGCCGCGCTGCCACAGGTCGCGGCGGCGTACGCCGGCGACCGCCCGGACCTGATCGTGTACGACACGGTCACCGCCCACGCGCCGCTGCTCGCGCGGCACTGGCGGGTGCCCGAGGTGCAGTTCTCGCCGACCCACGTCTTCTACCGGGGGAGCGAGGAGCAGATCGGCGCCCCCGTCCGGGTCGCTCCCGACGTCAAGCCGTGCGTGGTGGCGATGCCGCGATCGTTGCAGGTCAACGCGGCGCAGGTCGACGACGCGTACCGCTTCGTCGGCCCCGTCCCGTGGCGGCGACGCGCCGACGGTGACTGGACCGCCCCGCCGGGCCGCCCGGTGGCCCTGGTCTCGCTCGGCACCACGTACAACACCCGGCCCGGCGCCTTCGCCGAGTGCGCGGCGGCGTTGGCCGGCGACGGGTGGCACGTGGTGATCGCCACCGGAAACACCCTCGACCCCGCCGCGCTGGGCGACCTGCCGACCGGCGTCGAGGTCCACCGCTGGGTGCCGCAGGTGCGGGTGTTGGAACAGGCCGGCGTCTTCGTGACCGCCGGCGGCACCGGGAGCGTCCTCGAAGGACTGACCCAGGGCGTGCCGCTGGTGGTGGTCCCGCAGGGGGTCGAGCAGTTCGTCACCGCCGCCCGGATCGACGCCCTGGGCCTCGGCCGGGTCATCCCGCCGCGGGCCTTCGACGCCGGTGCCGTGCGGGCCGCGGTACGGGCGATCACGACCAGCGCCCAGGCCCGCGTACGGCTCGACGAGATGCGGGCCGAGATCGCCGCCGCGGGTGGTGCCCGCGCGGCCGCCGACCACATCGAGCTGCACCTGCCCCCGGCCGGTGCGAACCCCGTTCAGAAAGGACGCGCGGCATGACGACCACGGTCACCGCAGCCGACCCGGTCCGGACCGCCCCACCGGAGCCGCCGCCCGTGGTGCGGGTGCGCGGGCTGCAGATGAGCTACGGCGCCCAGCAGGTGCTCCGCGGGATCGACTTCACCATCACCCGCGGCCAGATCGTCGCCCTGCTCGGGCCCAACGGCGCCGGCAAGAGCACCACGATCGAGATCCTGGAAGGCTTCCGGCTCCGATCCGGCGGTGAGGTCAGCGTGCTCGGCGTCGACCCCGCCCGTGGCGACGAGGCGTGGCGGGCTCGGCTCGGCATCGTCCTCCAGTCCTGGCGGGACCACGGCAAGTGGCGGGTCCGGGAACTGCTCGCCCACTTCGGCTCCTTCTACCGGCCGTACGCGGGTGACGGCGTGACGCGGCCGTGGGACGTCGACGAGCTGCTCGCCGCCGTCGGGCTGAGCGAGCAGGCCGACAAGCCGATCGGCGCGCTCTCCGGCGGGCAGCGCCGCCGGCTCGACATCGCCGTCGGCATCGTCGGCCGGCCCGAGGTGCTGTTCCTGGACGAGCCCACGGTCGGCTTCGACCCGCAGGCTCGGCAGGAGTTCCACGAGTTGCTCCGGACCCTGGCCGACGCCCGGATGACGATCCTGCTGACCACCCACGACCTGCACGAGGCCGAGAAGCTCGCCGACCAGGTGCTGATCCTGACCGGCGGCCGGATCGCCGCCCGGGGGACCGTCGCCGAGCTGGCCCGTGAGTTCGGCGGGGACGCGGAGGTGACCTGGACCAGCGGCGGCCGGGCGCACAGCGCGCGTACGGCCGATGTCTCGGTGTTCGTGCGACGGCTGATCCAGGATGGCGGCGAGGTCGAGGACCTGCGGGTGCACCGGGCGGGTCTGGAGGAGATCTACCTGTCGATGGTGGCGCGCGAGGAGGCGAAGCGATGAACGTGACGGGAAACGCCGTACGGCAGGGCCTGAGCCGGGGCGGCACCGAACTGCGCCAGGTGCTCAGCAACGGCCAGGACCTCGGCAGCAACCTGGTGTGGCTGATCGGCCTGCTGGCACCGATCTACTTCCTGCGCGACAACATGCTCGCCGGCACCGACGTGTCGGTGGCAGCCTTCGTCCTGCCCAGCCTGCTCAGCATGTGCATCGGCTTCAACGGCCTGCTCAACCTGGCGCAGCAACTCGTGGTCGAGCGCGAGGACGGGACACTGCTGCGCCTCAAGGCGCTGCCGCACGGGATGGTGTCGTACCTGATCGGCAAGGTGCTGCTGGTCGCCGGCATGGTCCTGGTGGCCTGGGTCGCGGTGCTCGGCGCCGGTGCGCTGCTGGTCGACGGTCTGCATCTCGGCGAGGCCCGGCGGTGGCTCACCCTGCTCTGGCTGCTGCCGCTGGGCCTGCTGGCGATGCTGCCCCTCGGCGCGGTCTTCGGCTCGCTGATCGAGAGCCCGCGCAGCATCGGTCTGGTCATGCTGCCGGTCTTCGCCCTCGCCACCGTCTCCGGCATCTTCCACCCGATCGCCGGCTTCCCGACCTGGTTGCAGATCGTCGCGCAGGCCTTCCCCCTGTACTGGCTGGGCCTGGCGGCCCGGTCCGCGCTGCTGCCGGAGAGCGCCCTCGCCGCCGAGATCGGCGAATCGTGGCGGCACTGGGAGACCGTTGTAGCGCTGGGGGGGTGGGCGGTGCTGGGCATGCTCGCCGCGCCGGTGGTGCTGCGCCTCATGGCCCGCCGCGAGTCGGGCTCCACGATGGCCGCCCGCCGCGACCGCGCCCTGCGCCGCCGCGCCGCCTGAACCTGACCCGCCCGCAGCTGTTCGATGTACGTCCGTTCCAACCCGAGGAGAGAGCTCATGTCCCGACTGGCCGAAGACCTTGTCCTGCTGCTGCTCGATGACGAAAGCGGGCGCAGCACCGTCGACCTGGGCCGCCGGTACCGCGCGGTCGGCAGTGCCGTGCTGCTCGACCTGGTGCGGGCCGGTCGGATCTCGATCCCCGCGTCCGACGACGCCCGGGAGGCGCGGGTCGTGGTCTCCGACAGCACCCCGACCGGCGACCCAGCCCTGGACACCGCGCTGGCGAAGCTGGGGGACAAGCCGATGAAGGTCGGCTGGGCCGCCGAGAACCTCGGCCACGACTGCTGGCAGCCGCTGCTCGAGCTGCTCACCGCCGACGGCGCGATCCGGATCGAGGAGAACCGGGTGCTCGGTCTGGTGAAGACCCGGAGCTGGCCGACCGCGGACGGTGCGCGAGAGCGGGAGATCCGGGCCGGGATCGAGGCCGCCCTCAACGGGGCCCAGCCCGACGAGGAGACCGCTGTGCTGATCACGATCCTGCACGGCATCGGCGCGGTCCCCGGTGCCCGGGACGAGGCGACCCGGGCGCGGGCCGCCGAGATCGCCCGGACCGGCTGGGCGTCCGGGCCGCTGCGGGACGCCTTCCACGGACTGGACACGGCGCAGCTCCTGATCCTGTTCGCCGCGAGCTGACCGCCGTGCCACCCGCCGACCTGGTCCTCGTCGTCGACCACCAGCTGCCCACCCCGGACCGCGACTCCGGCTCGCTACGCCTGCACCGCATCATCGAGGAGCTGCTCGCCCTCGGGCGTCAGGTGCTCTTCTTCCCGGAGAACGGCAGGGCCGAGCGGCCGTACGCGGACCGGTTGCGCGCCGCCGGCGTCGGTGTCATCACCGATCGGGCGCAGCAGACCCGGTTCCTTTCCGACGAGGGGCACCGGGTCGGCCTGGCGCTGCTCTGCCGCCCCGGGCCCGCGGTGCAGATGCTGGCCCGGGTGCGGGACGCCGCGCCGGGCTGCCTCGTCGCGTACGACACGGTCGATGTGCACTTTCGTCGGCTCGAACGGCAGGCGGCGCTGGCCGCCGCGCAGGGCAGCGCGGACCGGTACGTGTTGCGGGCTCGAGCCGACAGCATGCGCGCGGTGGAGCTGCTGCTGGCCCGTGAGTGCGATGTGACGCTCGTGGTCTCCGACGAGGAGCGCCGGCTGCTGGGGGAGCTGGTGCCCGACGCGTGGATCGAGGTGCTGTCGAACATCCACCGGCCCGCGCGCACCACGCTCGAGCGCGGGTCGGCGCCAAGGGTGCTGTTTGTCGGCAACTATCTGCACGAGCCGAACGTCGACGCGGCACGCTGGCTGTGTACCGAGATCATGCCGCTGGTCTGGGCCGAGATGCCGGGCGCGACGGTGGATCTGGTCGGCGACGCGGCCCCGCCCGCGGTCACGGACCTGGCCGGTGACCGGGTGACGGTGCACGGCTGGGTGCCCGAACTGGAGCCGTTGTACCGGCGCGCCCGGGTGGCGGTCGCCCCGCTGCGCTACGGCGCCGGGGTGAAGGGCAAGGTCGGCGAGGCGGTGGAGTACGGGGTCCCGGTAGTGGGCACGCCGATCGCCTTCGAGGGCATGGGCCTGGCGGCCGGCACCGATGTCCTGGCCGGGGAGACCGCCGCGGAGCTGGCCGGCCAGCTGGTCCGGCTGCTTCGGGACGACGAGCTCGCCGCGCGGCTCGTCACGACGGCCGGAGCGGGTCTGGCGGCCCGGTTCGACGCCCGGGTGGCCCGGACGGTCCTGGACCGGTTGCTGTGCAGCGCACCGGCTGGCACCCCGTTCCACCAGGATCCCGCGCACGGCGCCGATTCAAAATTTTTAATACCGACTTGTCGGACTGAGTCCGTTTCGGTGAGATAGAGGGAGCAGGCGCGACCCGCCGGAGGTGCCCCGCCGGACCTCGGGCAGGTCGCCGGAACCGGTCATATGCCTGGAGGCATCGTTCGAGTCATAGCCTCCGGGCCGTGGCAGGTCCCGGCCCCCGCGAGCACCTTCCCCCGGGGTTGCTCGCGGGGGCGTTCGCCGTCCCCGGTACTCGTGCACCCTTATGGTCCCGACAAAATGCAGCGCGAATCATATCGGCGGAGCCGGTGCGTCGGCGTGCGCGGCGTATTCTGCTCCCTGGTCCGTCACCGGACCGCGTCGAATTGGATACGGAAAGGCACACGAGGTAGTCGCATGGCCACGCAGATTGCCCAGCCCGAGTTCGGGCGACGGCTGCGACGCCTGCGCACCGAACGCGGAATGTCCCAGCGGGACCTCGCCGTCGGTGCGGTCAACCAGTCCTACATCTCGCTGCTCGAGTCCGGCACCCGGGTGCCGACCCTGGAGGTCGTCGCCCACCTGGTCGGCGTCCTCGGCGTACCGATGGCCGCTCTGATCGACGACGCCGAAGCTGTCCGGGACGCCGCACCCGCGCCGGCGTCGGGTTCGCGACCGCCCCAGGATGGTTCGCGACCGCCCCTGGAAGCCGCACGGCTGGCGCAGGAACTGGTCATCGGCAGCGCGATCGAGCAGGGCGACCTGGTCCGCGCCGAGCAGGGGCTGACCAGCGCGTACCGTGCCGCCCACGAGGCCGGTGAGGCGACGACGATGCTGAGCCGCGGCCTGGCCCTGGAACGGGTGCTGGAGCAACGGAACGACCGCGTCGCCCGACACGCCCTGCTGCAGGAGCTCGTCGAGGTCGCCGAGAAGACCGGCGTACCGGAGGCGCTCGTGCGCGCCCGCATCGCGCTGATCGGCGCGGCCCGTGACGTCGGCCGGCTCGCCGAGGCGTTCACCCACATCGAGCTCGCCGAGCAGGAGATCACCAGCACCGCGTTCGTCCGCGGCGGCGAGCACATCCGCCTGTACGCGGTGCACATCTCGGTGCTGAGCGACGCCGGCGGCGGGGCCGAGGTGATCCGGATCGTCGACCGGATGATGGCACTGGCGCAGGAGCTGGACAGCCCCGCCATCTCCGGCCGGGCGCACTGGGTGGCGAGCATCGCCATGGCGCGGATCGGCGAGGTCGAGCGGTCGCTGGAGCACCTGCGCTCGGCCCGGGAGATGTTGGCGAACCCCACCACCTCCCTGCGGGACTGGGCGCGGTTCGCCGCGGCGGCCGTGTCCGCGCTGATGGATGCCGAGGCCGATCTGCCGGAGATCACGGCGCACATGGTCGCCGCCCGCGCGGCCATGTCCGCGGCCGATTTCGCCGCCTCGCCGTCCGCAGCCGCCAGCCTGGAGGTCCGGTACGCGGTGGCCGTCGGTGAACCGGAACGGGCTCTGAAGATCGCCAGCACGGTCGACGAGGCCGACCTGTCGGCCATCGAGCGGGTGCGTTTCGTCCTGGCCGTCGGCCGGGCCCAGCGCCGCTGCGGGCGATCCGAGGAGGCCGCCGCCTCGTTGCGCCGGGCCGCCCAGCTCGCCGAGGCGGCCGCGGCCTACCGGCGGGCGGTCCAGATCTGGCGCGAGGTGGACGACGCCCCGGCGTCCTGAGATGCGTGCGTGAAGAAGCCCTCCACCACCGTCAGGTGGTGGAGGGCTCGGAGCCGGCCGCGGCTCCCTCGCTGCCGCGACCGGCTGATCGGCGTCGTCGTTCACCAGGGCCAGTCGGCCGACACCCGAGGCTCCGGCACCGGCGCGTCGGCGACCGCCACGATGCCGGCCTGGGACTGGTCGGTCACGGTCTGGTCGGTCGACTCCGAGCCGGCGAACGCGATCGCGGCGAACGCGATCGCGGGCATCACCAGGCGGCGAACGAGGCGGCTGTCGTCAGTGGTGGCTGCGGTGTGCTTCGTCATGACCCCATGTCTAGTGGGTGGGACCCGTCGGGTGGAGTCCGTTTCGAATTTTTTGGAGCCAGCCTGGTCGGGGGTGGCGCACCGGTGCCGGCTGCACCTAAAATCGCGCGCCGCCGCACCGGGGTGACCGCTCTTTCAAAAGTTCGATATGGCGTTGCCCGCCCCGTCGCCAGATCGCTGTGATTGTCTCGGCGAAAGCACGGCAATGCGATCGGTTACCTGCCGCATCAGTTCCGCCGGGCCGCTTCCCGAACCATCAATCGGTATTCGGAGGCAATTCATGTCACTGTTAGGCAGGGTTCGCCGGGTGGTCACGGCGGCCGTGGTGATGACTGCCGCGGCGGTCTCCGTCGCCGCGCCCGCGGTCGCCCGGACGCCCACCACCGCGTCGGTGCTGCCCTTTCCGTGGGAGGCGTCCTACGGCGGCGCCACGGCGAGCGGCACCCAGACGGTCCAGCAGGACCCGTTGGGCGTCGGCCAGAAGCGTACGGTCAAGGGCATCATCCAGACCGGCACCGCCACCGGCTGCTTCCACGTCCAGATCCAGTACCTCGGTGGGACCTGGGAGTCGCCCGTGACGTGCGCCGGAGAGAGTCCGGAGTCGTTCGTCACGACGTTTCAGACCTACCTGATCGGTCGGCCCTCCGCCACCGCGCGGTTGTGCGCCGGCACGGCGTGCGGAACGCCGACGTCGCTCTGGTGACCATTTCCGGGGTGTGCCGCCACGGTTCGTTGATCGAGCTCGTGTGACGGCGGGACCCGGCGAACCGCAATGACGAGGACCTCCTGTCCGACGTGGGGCTACCGAAGCCATCCACGTCGACAGGAGGTCCTCGTGTGTCACAGCCACGCCACGAATCCACGCGCCGCATCGCGCCTGGCAGCTCGTCACGGCCGAAGCGCGGCCCCCTTCCACCGGGTGGCTGAGGTGCGCCGACGTGCCCGCGGCGCACGACCGACCGTCGACGCGATGCGCGCGTGCCAGCTCGCCCAGGCGAACACCCACCGCCGCAGTCATCGTCGATGACTGACGCTTCCCTAGCGCATGACTCGCGCTGTGTCACGGAAATCTGGCTGTGTACTTCCTGAAAGACGCCCTGACCGGGCACGATGCGGCTCCGACTTCCTCCGGAGGGGTATTGACCGGCATGACGGAAGTCATTAACCTGATGACTGCTTGGTGATGACAAGTCAAGCGGAGTCAGTCGATATTCGGGGGTATCTTGTGAACGAGCGCGAACTACAGGCCTTCGTCGCTGTAGCCGAGCACGGACGGATGGACATGGCAGCCCGGGCCCTGGGCTACTCGCAGCCCGCGGTGAGTTACCAGATCAAGTGCCTGGAGATGAGCCTCGGCACAAAGCTGTTCGTCCGTACCTCCACCGGTGTGACGCTGACCCGCTCCGGTGCGTTGATGCTGCCGTCCGTCCAGGCCGTCCTCACGCTCATGCGCGGCATCAAAGCCACAACAGCAGATCTGGCGCTCGCCGGTTGACGTGCTCTCGAACCCCGGGCCCCTCGGATCTCCCGAGGGCCCGGGGTTCGTTCGAGTCCATCGCCGACAGGAATGTGGGCGCTTGTCCGGCCAGCACCCGGGGCGTACGGCCCGTTGAGCGTGGGTCGTCGGTCGGGAACAGGGGATGACAGCGTCAGTCGATGAGGTCGTGGACACTCTTCGTGAGCTCGGCGAGCCGCTCGTCGGCCCGTTGCCGCTGTTGTCTGATCCACTCCTTACCTTCGGCGGCGATCCCCTCCAGCACGTTGAGGGTGTGGATGAGACCGGACGCGTCCAACGAGACCTGGGACAGGGCCCTCGGGTCCTCATCTGACCGGATCCCCTCGGTGTTCGAGACGGTGACCCGAACGGAGATGGGTTCGCCGTTGAACAGCGTCAGTTCGAACGTCTGCTGCTGGGTCGCCACCCCATCGATACGTACGGCGGCCACGGCGTCGAAGCGGTAGTTCAGCCGCTGGGTCGTACGGGACGCACCCTCCTCGAAGTCGAGGTCGATGTTCACCTGTCGCACGCCGTCGTCCGTCAGCAGAAAGAGGAGCAGACGGTACCGGGAATAGCGCCACGGGCCGCGTACCACCCGCGCCCGCTTGTACGACCTCGCGGGTGCCTCGATGAAGGCGTGCGCGACCACCTGGCTCGGCCTGAGCCGATACTGCTGCATGGCCTTGTCGACGAGGATCTTGCGGTCGCATTCCAACCAGGCGGCCATCTCCGGGTCGGACGGCTTGTCCGACAGCTTTCGCCGCCAGTCGTCGAAGGCCGCCCACCGGGCCGACAGCTGTTGAGCATGCTCCGCCTCGTCGGCCTTCACCCGCCGCTGCTCAGCGACGATCCCGAACCACGCCAACCCGCCGGTCACGCCGGCCGTCACGGCCAGCAGCGTCCAACCCGATCCGGCCAGCGGGGCGGTCATCACCGCGGCGGGAACAGCCCAGAAGCCTCCCAGGACAAGGGCGGCCAGCCCGCCCAGATACAGGGCGCGGGTCGCGATCGGCGGCCGAAGCTGGATCCGATGCGCGGGCTCAGGTCGGCCTCCTTCGCCCGCATGCGAACCCGCCGGAAATGTCGAGGTGCCGCCCGCGGGCGCGTCGCACTACCGAAGTCGGCGTGGCTGGTCGCTTAGGATGAGGGCATGAGCGCCGAGGCCGTTGGCATGCACATGCCCGCCATCGTGACGCTCGACGACGTGGCGGCGATGAACGGCGCCGATCCGAACGGCCACCGTTACGAGACCAGCCCCGAGGGGGTCCTGTCGGTCATGCCGCCGTCCGACTCGGAACACGCCATGATCGCCAGTCGTCTCTTCGCTTGGCTGATCATGGCTGGCTGGCCCGCCGACCAGGTGCTCCAGGCCGCCGGTGTACGGATCTCCGGCCCGGACGGTGACGGCGGCCGGATTCCCGATCTCAGTGTGTGGCGCAAACCGCCGGCGCGCAGCGTCTGGGCCGCGGTGACCGAGATCGTGCTCGTGGTGGAGATCGTGTCACCCGGCTCCGAGGCGATGGATTCGGTGACGAAGGTGCGGGAGTACGCCTCGGCGGGGATCCCGCAGTACTGGGTGGTGGACCGGGACAGCGCGCAGACCGTCACCCTGCACAGGCTGATCGGGGACGGCGCCTACGAGGAGCGGGCACGGATGCCGCTGGCCTGGCTGCTGCAGACGGCCCCGGGCGAGCACCTCGACTGAGAGCCAGGCCGGCTGAGCCGCCGCCCCCCGTCGGCGCGTCAGCGAGCGACGGAACCTGTCGTATCGTTCGGGCATGGCGCAGCCGGTGTGGGCGGACGGTGACGCGTACGAGGCGGGTCGCCGATGGTCGGGCGACCTTCCAGGTCGGGGACGCCCGCGCGTTGCCGCTGCCGGAGCGGGCCGCGCTGCGGGAGCTGCTGGCCGCCCGGCTACCGATGGGGCCCGACGGTTCGATCCGGCTCATCGCTCGGGCCTGGGCCGTCCGGGGCGCCGTGCCCGAGTGACGGCGCCGGCGACGATCATCCACGGATCGCGCTGGTCAAGCTTTCCCGAAGACGGCGGTGACCGCTCGGACGGTAGTCGGGGCAGCCGGTAGCAGAGACGTAACGTGACCGGCGGCAGCCAACGCGACGGAGAGGTCGATCGTGCGACGGAGGGAGCGGGCGTACGCCGTCGGCCGGGACGCGCCGCGGGCGGCCACCGGCAGGCTCGGCGTCGGCACCGCGTTCGGCACCTTCGGTGAGCTGTTGCAGGGCGTCCTGCCCGATGCCGACCGGGACTTCCTGGTGACGTTCCCGATGGCGCGGTGGGCCACCGCCACCTTCCGGCCCGGCGCCGGGCTGGACCGGGTCCGGGTCTTCCCGCAGCACAAGCAGAAGTCGGCCCGGCTGGCCGCCGCCGTCCTGGAACTGTTCCGCATTCCCGGCGGCGGGGTGCTGGAACTGGGCGGTGACCTGGCCGAGGGCAAGGGCTTCGCCAGCTCGTCGGCGGACCTGGTGGCCACCGCGCGGGCGGTCGGTGACGCGTTCGGCATGACGCTGGGCGAGCGCGCCATCGAGTCGTTGCTGCGCCGGATCGAGCCCTCCGACGGCGTGATGTACGACGGCATCGTCGCCTTCCACCACCGTGAGGTGCGGCTGCGGGAGCGGATCGGCGTGCTGCCCCCGCTCACGGTGGTGGCGCACGACGAGGGCGGCACCGTGGACACCATCCGGTTCAACCGGATCCCCAAGCCGTTCGACCAGGCCGACAAGCGGGAGTACGCGCGGCTGCTCGCCGCGCTCACCGAGGCCGTACGCGCCGCCGACCTGCCCGCCGTCGGCGAGGTCACCACCCGCAGCGCCGTGCTGAACGGCAAGCTGCGCCCGCGTCGGCACCTCGACGTGCTGCACCGCCTCTGCCGCGAGGTCGACGGTCACGGCCTGGTCATCGCGCACAGCGGCACCGCCCTCGGTGTCCTGTTCGACCAGACCGACCCGGAGCGCGCCGCGAAGATCGAACACGTGCGTACGGGGTGCGCCGCGTTGCCGGGCACGGTGACCGTGCACCGGTCGCTCGGCCCCGGGGAGCGCTGACAGGCAGGGCCCGCAGGTGGCTGTCGCATACCGGACAAGACGGCAAAGCCCCTGGTAGAGCACTGTTGGGGCAGGTCAAGAGGCGGACGGATGGCGGGCCACATCCCATTCCTCCGGCCCGGTGGGGACAGCATCGTCCGCACCGGGGCCGTCCGCACCCAGCCCGGCGCCGCCGCCGCGGGGGAACCCGGCACAGCCGCCGCTCCGACCTCGCGTACGGCCCGGTCCGTGGCTGCCGCCCACACCGCTGCGGGCGCCCGCAACGGTGCCATCGCCCATCGGGACAAGGTCGTCTACACCTCCGGCGGCCAGGCGACGCCGCCCATCCGGCCGCGCCGCCGTACCCCGCCGTCTTTCGCACCGTGGACCCCGCAGGGTCCGGGGTCGCTCACCCGCGCCCCAACCCGGCGGCCGAACCAGAGAGGGCCCCGAACATGGCCACTCCCACCGCGACCGCAGCCCTGAGCGCATCCGTCTACACACCGGGCGATCAGATGCTGTTGACCGTCACCTACTCCGACGCCGACACCAGACCCCTGACCGTCACCATCGTGGTCACCGACGCGCAGGGCAACAGCAGCGCACCCGTCAAGGTCACCGCGGTCATCGACCCGCTCACCCTGACCGTCACCGACGACTCCGGGCGTACCTGGACCCGGGTCTCCGACAATGGCTCGGTGGCCGTGTATCGGGCGGTGGCGTGATGCCCCGGGTCACCGTCCAGGTCCGCGACGCCGCTGGCCACACCGCGACCACCACCGCCGACTACGCGCTGAGCCAACCGGTGCTGGGTGGCTACTACCTCTCCGGCGGCGCGGACCCGACCGCCGACATGGCCGGCGGCAACTTCCGCTCGCTGACCCAGTACCGCAGCTTCGCCGACGGCTACGTCTTCCCCGGCTACAACCGGCCCTGGCTGATCAACCTGGGCAAGGCCGGGGTGCGGATGAACATGGTCCTGGAGCTGAAGCACTACGGCGCGGCGAACGCGGGGCCGCAGAGCTTCCGGGTGGACGTCACCGACTACACCGTGCCCGCACCATCGATGACCATCCAGCAGCGCCCGGGCACCACCTGGCCGAAGGCGTACGGGTACAGCCAGGTTGTCAACGGGCAGTGCGACGGGTTGCTCCACCGCGCCCTGGCGCAGTACCGGACGCTCGGCTTCGGGGTGAACATCCAGCTCGCCTCGGAGTTGGACACCGACCACGAGTTCGGCACCACCGAGGACGGCAAGGCGTACACCTGGGCCGAGTCGGACGCCCGCGCGGTGCAGGCGATGAACTACATCCTCACCTGGTTCAAGGCACGGACACTCCCCGCCGGCACCACCTTCTCGGTCGGCGTCGGCGGCTTCGACCGGGCCTGCTTCCAGCGCACCCACCCGGAGTCGCTGATGTCCCGGCTGGACTTCCTCCAGTGGAACGCCTACGCCACCAACGCCGGTCACACCGCGCTGTCGCGGTTCCGTCGCACGAAGGACTGGGCGGTGGCCGACCTCGGCCCGGTGGCGCTGTCCCGGCCCGTGATCATCGCCGAGTGGGGGGTGCGGTCGGCCGAGATCCCGGACCAGCCGGCCTGGATCGCCACCGTCCCGGCGGCGGTGGCCCAGCTCAACGCCGAGCGGGGGCCACGGATCGTCCAGACCAACTACTTCAACTCGGGATGGGGCACCCTCTCGCCGAGAGCCGCCGGGCTGGCCGCGCTCCGGACCGCGTACGCCACCCGCCCGTACGTCTGACCGAGCCGAGCTCAGTACGCCAACTCGACCGGACGGCCGAGCAGTTCGGTGCCGTTGTTGCCCAGCCAACCCTCGGCCGCCGCGGCGTGCTGGCTGAACGTGTGGATGTCCCGGAACCGACGTTGCAGCGGCGCGCCGTCCCGGGACGCCCCGCCGCCACCGGCCCGGTAGCAGGCGTCCACCGCCACGGCGGTCCGCTCGGTCACCCAGGGCAGTGCGGCAGAGATCCGCGGGTGCAGCCGGGCCACCGCCGCCGGATCCGTGGCGCAGGCCGCCCAGAGCTCGTCGGCCAGGTCGTGCAGCAGTGCCCGGGCGGCCCGGACGTCGAGGTCGGCCCGGCCGAGCTGGATCCGGAAGGCCGGCGAGTCGGCCAGCGACTGGCGGGCGTAGAGCCGCTGCCGGCCACCGGCCAACGACGCGACCATGTCGTCGAGGGCGCCCTGCGCGATGCCCACCGCGACCGCGCCGAGGTGCAGCACGAAGTGCACCAGCGGCGCGACGAAGCCCGGCCCGGGTACGCAGGGCACCCCGGTGAACAGGTCGAGGCTGTCATCGGCGGGGCAGAACGCGTCGGCCACCTCGACGTCGTGGCTGCCGGTGCCGCGCAGGCCCAACGCGTGCCAGGTGTCGTGCACGGTGACGCGGTCGGCAGGAAATAGCATCGAGCGCAGTCGCGGCGGCTCTCCGGTCGGCGGCTGCCCGGCGTCGGTCAGCAGGCAGTTGCCGAAGATCCAGTCGGCGTGGAGACTGCCGCTGGCGAAGGGCCAGCGACCGGTGACCCGGTAGCCGCCGTCGGTCGGCTCGGCCCGACCCTGGGGGGCGAAGCCGCCGGCCACCACCACGTCCGGGCCCTCGGCGTAGAGCTTGTCGAACCGCTCCCGGGACAGCATCGCCAGCAGGTGCGGGGTCTCGGCGCCGATCATCACGGTCCAGCCGGTCGCCCCGTCCGCCCGCGCCAACGTCTCCAGCACGCGCAGCCCGGTGCGCAGGTCGGCCTCGTACCCGCCGTGGCTGCGCGGCACGAACATCCGGAAGCAGCCGGCGTCGCGCAGCGCGTCGAGCAGGTCGGCGGGCAGCTCGCGGGCCTGTTCGATCTCGCCGGCCCGCCGGGACAGCTCGGGAACCAGGTTCGCCACGGCCGTCGTCAACCGGTCACGGTGCTGATCGTCCATCATCTGCTCCTCGCGTCCGCCGCGCCGCCGGTCGCGGCCGGTTCCGTCCAGCGTGGACGCCGCGGGCACGCGGGCGGAAGAGACGTCGGCACCGGATGGCCGGACGCCCGTCGCCGGCGACAGCCCGGTCGGGGGAGGCGGACCGCGGACGCGGCCGTTCAGCTCTCGTCGAACCGGTCGGCGTACGTGTCGCGCAGCTCGGGCCAGCCGAAGTCGAGGGCTTCGGCGCCCCGGATCGGACCGACCGGATCGCCGTCGAGCAGCCGGTCGGCCACGTCGAGGCAGAGGTGCCAGCCGGCGGCGACCATCGCCAGCATCCCCCGGTCGGCGACCGAGTGCCGCAGGGTGAGTCGGGTACCGGTGCCCAGCGCGCTCAGCTCCCAGCGCAGCAGGTCGTCGCCCCAGGTGTATTCCAGCAGGGTCGGCGGTTCGGCCCGACGGACCGTCGCCGAGGTCGGGGTGGTGGTCTCGCCGTCGACCATCGTGAGCACCGCGGCGCCCGGGGCGCCGAGATCCCGGTCGGCGAGGAAGGGCGCCCACTCGGCGAGCTGTGTCGCGTCGGTCAGCGCCGCCCAGACGGTGGCTGGTGGGTGCCGCAGGTCGCGGACGAAGACCAGGGTGGCGCCGGCGGCGGAGGGCTCGGCGCGCACCTCGGCGGGCGGGCTCGGGCGGAAGGCCTCGCGGTCCATTCACTGCTCCTGACTGTCAAGGTGTCGTTCCAGCGCGTCCAGGTGCCGGTTCCACAGCCGGCGGTACGGGTCCAGCCAGCCGTCGACCGCCCGCAGCGGGCCCGGGTCGAGGCGGTAGATCCGCTGTCGGGCGGCGGTCCGGCAGGAGACGAAGCCGGCCTCGCGGAGCACCCGCAGGTGCTTCGAGACTGCCGGCTGGCTGACCTGGAGGCCGTCCACCAGTTCGCCGACGCTGCGTTCCCCGTCGCGGAGCTCGTCGAGGATCCGGCGCCGGGTGGGCTCGGCGAGGACGGTGAAGACGTCGGTGGACACCGCCCGAATATGCCTCACCGTTCATATGACTGTCAAAGCATATGGCCACCGTCACCGTCCAGGAGCGGCATCGGGACGAACTACCTATGCTCGGATCATGGAACTGCGGATCTTCACCGAACCTCAGCAGGGCGCCAGCTACGACCAGTTGCTCGCCGTGGCCCGGTGCGCCGAGGACGCCGGCTACGGTGCGTTCTTCCGGTCCGACCACTACCTCAGGATGGGCGACGCGAGCGGCGAGCCGGGCCCCACCGACGCGTGGACCACGCTGGCCGGCCTGGCCCGGGACACCAGCCGGATCCGGCTCGGCACCCTGATGACGGCCGCCACCTTCCGGCTGCCCGGCCCACTGGCGATCACGGTGGCGCAGGTCGACCAGATGAGCGGTGGCCGGGTGGAGCTGGGCATCGGCACCGGCTGGTACGCCGAGGAGCACACCGCGTACGGCATCCCGTTCCCGTCCCTGGGCGAGCGGTTCGACCGGCTGGAGGAGCAGCTCGAGGTCATCACCGGGCTCTGGGCCACCCCGGCGGGGGAGCGGTTCCAGCACGCCGGCCGGTACTACCCGATCAGTGACTCGCCCGCCCTGCCCAAGCCGGTGCAGCAGCCCCGCCCGCCGATCCTGCTCGGCGGGATGGGCCCGAAGCGCACCCCGCGGCTGGCCGCCCGCTACGCCGACGAGTTCAACCTGCCGTTCGCCTCGGTGGCCGACACCGCGGCGCAGTTCGAGCGGGTCCGCGCGGCGTGCACCGAGATCGGGCGGAACCCGGCCGAGGTGGTCTGGTCCAACGCCCTGGTGCTCTGCTGCGGGCGCGACGACGCCGAGGTGGACCGCCGGGCCGCCGCCATCGGGCGCGAACCGGACGAGCTGCGGGCCAACGGCCTGGCCGGCACGCCCGCCGAGGTCCTCGACACCATCGGCCGGTACGCGGAGACCGGCAGCCAGCGCATCTACCTCCAGGTGCTGGACCTCAGCGACCTGGCCCACCTGGAGCTGGTCGCCAGCGAGGTGATGGCGAAGCTCTGAGCCCGGAGCGCGCGCTCACGCGCGTCGCTGGCCCCCGCCGCCCGTCCCGACCATGCCGGGGTCGCGCAGCACGGTGTCCAGCCGGCCGTCGTGGTCACTGTCCACGTAGGTGACGTCCAACACCCCGTCGCCGTTCAGGTCGACCTGGACGATGTCGGCGACGCCGTCGCCGTCGAGATCGGTGACCACCTCCACCGAACCGTCCAGATGCCGGGTCACGATGGACTGCGCGCCGGGAGCACGCGGCGGCGGCCCGGGCGCCGGCACCGGAGTCGGGGCCGGCGGGGGCGCGGGCGTCGGGCG
>NZ_QGKR01000304.1 GCF_003172955.1 Micromonospora acroterricola
CCCCCATCCCCGCCCAGGCCGCCACCCCACCGCGTCCCTCATCCGCCGAGCACGGCTGGGTCACGTCGACGCTGCGGCACATGAGCCTGGAGCAGAAGGTGGGCCAGCTCTTCTCCACCTACGTCTACGGCGGCGACGCCACCGCCCCCACGGCCGCCGACCGCGCCGCGAACCTCGCCGCGTTCGGCGTGGAGACACCGGCCGAGGTGATCGGCCGGTACCACCTCGGCGGCGTCTGCTACTTCTCCTGGTCGCACAACCTGGACAGTCCCCGGCAGATCGCGACCCTCTCCAACGGACTCCAGCGGGCGGCCCTCGGCGACGGCGCGAAGGGCCGGGTGCCGCTGCTCATCTCCACCGACCAGGAGCAGGGCACCGTGGTACGGATGCCCTCCCCCGCCGCCCAGTTCCCCGGTGCGATGGCGCTGGGGGCCGCCCGGTCGTCCGCGGCCGCCCGGACCGCCGCGGAGGTCACCGGGCGCGAGCTGCGGGCCGTCGGCATCCGCCAGCCGTACGCGCCGATCGCCGACGTCAACGTCAACGCGGGCAACCCGGTGATCGGCGTCCGGTCCTTCGGCGCCGACCCGACCCTGGTGGCCGACCTCACCGCCGCCCAGGTCACCGGCTTCCAGGACGGCGCCCGGGTGACCGCCGTGGCGAAGCACTTCCCCGGCCACGGCGACACGGCCACCGACAGCCACACCGGCCTCCCCGTGATCAACCACACCCGTGCCGAGTGGGACCGCATCGACGCGCCACCGTTCCGGCGGGCGATCAAGGCCGGCGTCGAATCGATCATGACCGCGCACATCGTGGTCCCCGCGCTCGACCCCTCCGGCGACCCGGCGACGTTGTCGCCGACGATCCTCACCGGCGTGCTGCGGGGCGAGCTCGGCTTCCGGGGCGTCATCGTGACCGACGCGCTCAACATGGCCGGCGTGCGGGAGAAGTACGGCGACGAGCGGGTGCCGGTGCTGGCGCTCAAGGCCGGCGCCGACCAGCTCCTGATGCCGCCGGACCTCGCGCTCGCGCGCGACGCCGTGCTGCGGGCGGTCGCCACCGGCGAGCTCACCGAACGACGGATCGACGAGTCGGTCCGGCGCATCCTCGCCATGAAGTACCGCCAGGGACTGGCCCGCTCACCGCTGGTCGACGTCGAGAAGGCGGTGGAGACCGTCGGCGCGCCGGAGCACCTCGCCGCCGTCACCCGGGTCACCGACCCGACGCTCACCGCCGTCCGCAACGACGCCGGCGTTCTACCGCTGCCGCGCGCCGACCGGTCGGTGCTGGTCACCGGCTGGAACAGCGCGGCCTTCGCCCCGGTCGCGACGGTCGCCGACGGCTTCACCGCCCGGGGCGCCCGGGCCACCGCCCGGCCGGCGACCCTGCCCTCCGACGAGGTGATCGCCGCGACGGCCGCCCAGGCCGCCCAGCACGACCTCACCGTCGTGCTGGTGAACAAGGCGTGGGACACGACCGTCACCGACCCGCGCGCCACACAGCAGCGCCTCGTCGCGGCGCTGCTCGCCACCGGCAGGCCGGTGGTCGTCGTGGCGGTCCGCGATCCCTACGACATCGCGTACCTGCCGGGCGTGACCACCTACCTGGCGACCTACTCGTACACCCGCGCGGCGATGGACGCCCTGGTCCGCGCGCTGCACGGCGAGCTGTCCCCGAGCGGACGGCTGCCCGTCACGATCCCCACGGCCGAGGGCACAGGCTCCGTGCTCTACCCCTACGGCCACGGCCTGAGCTGGTAGGAGGCAACACATGCAGCGGAGGAACTTCCTTGCCGGCGCGGTCGGCACGGGCGCGTTGGGGGCAGGGGCACTCGCTGTCGGCGGGGCGCCGGCGTCGGCCAGTTCCGGTGGCCGCCGGGTCCGCACCGGCCTGGACGAGCTGGTGTCCTCGGGGTTCGCCGTGCTCGCCGGCCAGCGGGTGGGCGTCGTCTCCAACCCCACCGGCGTGGACGCGGCCTACCGGCACCTCGTCGACCTGATGCACGGCTCCGGCCAGGTGCAACTGGCCGCGGCGTTCGGCCCCGAGCACGGCTTCCGCGGCTCCGCGCAGGCCGGCGGCAGCGAGGGCACCGGCGTCGACGCGCGCACCGGCATCCCGGTGTACGACGCGTACGGCGCCTCGCAGGCCCGGTGGGAAGCCATGTTCACCGAGGCCGGGGTCGACACGGTGGTCTTCGACATCCAGGACGTCGGGGTCCGCTTCTACACCTACATCTGGACGATGTACACCTCGATGGTCGCCGCGGCCCGGGTCGGCAAACGCTACGTCGTGCTGGACCGTCCCAACCCGATCGGCGGGCGGGCGTACGGCCCGATGATGACCTCGCCGTACACCTCGGGGGTCGGCCTGAAGGAGATCATCCAGCAGCACGGGATGACCGTCGGGGAGCTCGCCCGGTTCTTCAACGGCACGTTCCTGCCGGCCGAGGCGGGGCGACCGGTCGACCTGCACGTGGTGCGGTGTCGGCACTGGAAGCGCGACGACCTCGCCGCCGACACCGGCGTGCCGTGGGTGATGCCGAGCCCGAACATGCCCACCCCGGACACCGCGCTGGTCTACCCGGGCACCGGCCTGTTCGAGGGCGTCGCCTCGATCACCGAGGGTCGGGGCACGTGCCGCCCCTTCGAGCTGATCGGCGGCCTGGCGACCGACTTCGACCATCACTGGGGCGACCGACTCAACGCCCGCAACCTGCCCGGGGTCGAGTTCCGGGAGGCGTACTTCTCGCCGACCGCGGCCGGGCAGAAGCCGGACCTGCTCAACAAGCTCTGCGCCGGCGTGGAGGTCAAGGTCGTCGACCCGGCCGTGTACGACCCGATCCGCACCGGCGTGGCGATGCTGGTGGAGGCGCACAAGTACCCGGCGTTCGCCTGGCGGCGCGACTCGTGGGACACCGTGCGCCCCTACTGGATCGACAAGCTCACCGGCTCGCCGCGACTGCGTACCCAGATTGACGCCGGCGCGGACGTGGACGACGTCGTCGGCGCGTGGGCCGACGAGCTGGCCACCTTCAACCGGCGGCGCCGGCCCTACCTGCTCTACTGAGGAGTGCGGTCATGACCAGGTCGACCCGTCGTCCACTCCGTTCACTCGCGCTCGCCGTGACCCTGGCGATGCTGGGCACGACGCTGCCCGCCACCGCCGGGCTGGCCGCGCCGCCGTCGTCCGGACCGCCAACCGTCACCCCCGACGACATCCAGTTCCGGCACGACACGCTACGACGCGGCAGCGCCCGCCAGGTCGGCCTGCTCCCCGAGCAGGTGGACCGTCTTCCCGGCGACCTCGCGGCCTATCTCCAACCGACGGCGGACCATCCCGGATACCCGACGTACGCCGGCGCGGTGGCCCTGGCCGCCAAGGACGGCGTGATCGTCCAGCACGCCGCCGTGGGCAAGGCCGTGCGGTACGCCTCCGTCGGGCCACCGCCCGGCCTGGTCGGCGTCGAGCTCCCCGCCGAGCAGCAGATCGCGACGCGGCCCGACACCATCTTCGACCTGGCGTCGGTGTCGAAGCTGTTCACCACGATCGTCACCATGCAACAGGTGGAGCGGGGTCGGGTGGAGCTCGACGCGCCGGTCGCCCGGTACGTCCCGGAGTTCGCCGCGGGCGGCAAGGCGACGGTCACCGTGCGGATGCTGCTCACCCACACGTCGGGGCTGCCCGCGTTCACGGCGCTGTGGAGCAGGTACCCGACGCCGGCCGAGCGGTTCGCCGCCGCGCTCGCCACGCCCCTCGCGGCCGGTGCGACGCCCGGTTCCCAGTACGTCTACTCCGACCTCGGGTTGATCGCGCTGGGCGTGCTGGTGGAGCGGGTGACCGGCCGGCCGCTGGCCGAGCTGGTCCGCGACGGCGTGACCGGGCCGCTGGGCATGACCGACACCGGCTACAACCCGGGCCCGGAGCGCCGGTCGCGGATCGCCGCGACCGAGTACCAGCCGTACGCCGGGCGCGGGATGGTCTGGGGCGAGGTGCACGACGAGAACGCCTGGTCGCTCGGCGGTGTGGCCGGGCACGCCGGCGTCTTCTCCACGGCGGCGGACCTGGCCGTGCTGTGCCAGACCCTGCTCAACGGCGGCGAGTACCGCGGCCGGCGGGTCCTGCGGCCGGCCACCGTGCGCACGATGCTGGTCAACTACAACGCGGCCCTGGAGTCGACCTACCCGGAGAGCGACCGCGGGCTCGGGTTCGAGCTGAACAAGCACTGGTACATGATGGGGCTGTCGTCGCCCGTGGCCTTCGGGCACACCGGCTTCACCGGGACGTCCATCGTCATCGACCCGCTCTCCCACTCGTTCGTCATCCTGCTCAGCAACCGGGTACACCCCGACCGTGGCTGGGGCAGCAACAACGTGGCGCGCCGTGCGGTCGCGCGGGACCTCGCCGAGGCGATGCCGGTGCGGCCACGCTCGACCAGCGCCTGGCGGGCCGACCCCCGCGACTCCGCGACGAGCACCCTCACCGCCCCGCTGCGGCGGCCGGCGCGGGTTGGAACGGCGAGTTTCCTGCTCTGGTACGACACCGAGCCCCGCTACGACAGCGCGCGCTTCGAGGTCTCCACCGACGGGGGACAGACGTGGGCGCCGGCGACGATGCAACTGCGTGACGCCGGGCGACGGTGGACCGCCGACGGCACGGTGACCGGCTACGGCGGACGCGTCTGGTGGCAGGTCTCCGTGACGCTGCCCGACCAGGCCACCCACCTGCGGTGGAGCAGCAGCACGGACGGCTCAGGGCAGGGCCGTGGCGTCTACGTCGACCGGGTCGTCGCGGCGGACCGGGCCGGCATGCTCTTCCAGGGCGAGGGCGGCGACGCCTCCCGACTCGTCGCCGACGGGTGGTCGCCCGCGCGCAGCTGAGCGGATTCTCGTTGCGGGGACGACCGGGCGCTGCGAGGGTCGACGGATGCCAGGGATGGACGGCGCCGACGTGCGGGACGCGGCCGAGGAGATGACCCGGGTCCTCGACGCGCACCGGGAGCAGGACTGGTCGGTGCCGGCCGGCACGCTGACCTGGACCTGCTGGACCACCGCCGAGACCCTGCTGCACACGCACGACATCACCCTCGGTCTGGGCGTGCCGTGGCAGCCGCCGCCGCGGCTGAGCGCGCTGGTGCTGCGGCGGCTCTTCCCGCGCGACGCACGTCGTGGAGCTGGCGCGCGGCGCTGGACTGACCCGCCCTACCGGGCGCGGCCGGACACCGTGGCGGCGACAAGCCCGGGAGCGGTCAACGCGTGCCGGTGGCCGTCGCGCGGGAAGGGTGGATACGCCGGCAGCACCTCCTGGAAGAGGTAGCCGCTCTTCTCCGCCACCCGACAGGAGGCCGGGTTGTCCACCTGGTGCAGCAGGTCGAGGCGCTCCAGCCCGGTGAACTGCTCGAACGCCCACCGGCTCAGCGCGGTGACCGCGCGCGGGGCGACGCCCCGACCGCGGGCCCACGCCGCCGTCCAGTAGCCGACCTCGGCCACCGTCACCCCGGGGGTGACTCCCTTGAGCACCACGTTCGCCACCAGCTGTGGACCGTCGGCGCCGTCCTCCAGCACGGCGAAGCTGAGCCGCCGGCCGTCGTCCCAGTCCTGCCGCGTCCGCTCCAGCCACTGCCGCCCCTGGTCGGCGGTCTGCACCGGGTACCGGGTCCACCGTTGCAGCACCGGGTCCCGGTACGCCTCCACCAGCGCGTCCAGGTCGTCCTCGCGCCAGGGGCGCAGGACGAGTTCTGGCGAGGTGGCCTCCGTGCGCAGCTCGATCCGCATCCGCACAGTCTGCCCGTCCACGTCCAGCCGGTGACCGGTCAGGTCACCCGGCGGCGCCGCCACGGCAGCCACGCCCACCGGGGCCGGTGTGCCCGTGCGATGGCGGGCGCCGGCTCGGTGGCGGGCGCCGGCGCTGGACGCGACGAGCGTTCGGCGCGCCAGTGGCGGACCACCTCGTCGACGTTCACCGGACGTACCGCCACCCGGGGTCCCTCGGGGTTACGCAGCCAGGCCACGATCTGCGCGTTCAGCGCCCCGACGAAGTCCCGGACGGACTGCTCGGTGGGCAGGTCGCGGACCTCGGCGGGGACCTGCTCGATGCGCCGGCGCAGTTGCAGCGGCGTGGGCAGCAGCAGGTCGCTGGGGAGCGCCTCGCGCTCCAGGAAACTCTTGATCCACCACGACTCGTCGTACGGCATTCCGCGGCCGGGGATCGGCTTGCCCATGCCGGGCAGGTCGTCGAACTCGCCGCGTTGCACGGCCCCCTGGATCTGCGCCTCCACGGCCGCTTCCCACGCTTCGGTCACCCTGCGGCACCTCCCTGGCCACCGTAACGCGCCGCCTCCGGCCGGCGATGCGCACCGCAACGGGTCAGCGCAGTCGGGCCGGCTGCCATTCCCGTCGTCATCCGCCGGACGGGGTTTCCGCCGCGACGTCCGGTTTTCCCACCCGCAGGCCACGGCCTGCCAGGTGGCCCTGTGCCGGGGTGGCTGCCCGGCCTACGGTCGGTGTGGGTGTCGGTGCGACGGGGGGTCGTCATGGTGAGTGCGGGTGCGCTGCTGGGTATCGCGCTGGTCGGGTTGGGGCTGGTGCTCACGCCGGGCCCGAACATGGTCTACCTGGTCTCCCGCTCGGTGGCGCAGGGCCGCCGCGCCGGGATGATCTCGCTGGTCGGGGTGGCCGCCGGGTTCGGCGTCTACCTGGCCGCGGCGGTCGCTGGGCTGGCGGCCGTCTTCGTCCTGGTGCCGGCGCTGTACGCGGTGGTGAAGCTGGCCGGGGCCGGCTATCTGCTCTGGCTGGCCTGGCGGACGCTGCGCCCGGGTGGGCACTCCCCGTTCACGCCCGCGCCGTTGCCGCCGGACCGGCCGCGACGGCTGTTCACCATGGGCCTGGTCACCAACCTGCTGAACCCGAAGATCGCCATCCTGTACGTCTCGCTGCTTCCACAGTTCGTCGATCCGGGACGGGGATACGTCGCGGCGCAGAGCCTGCTGCTCGGCCTGACCCAGATCGCCGTCGCGCTGAGCGTGAACGCCCTGATCGTGCTCAGCGCGGGCGCGCTGGCCGGATTCTTCGCCCGCCGGCCGGTCTGGCTGCGGGTGCAGCAGTGGGTGACCGGCACGGCGCTGGCCGCGCTGGCGGTCCGGATCGCCACCGACCGCTCCCGCGCCGCGATCGCCACGCCCTGAGCCGCGATCGCCCAGCGGGCTGACGGCGCGGCGAGGCGTCCGGTCGGCCGGCACTAGACTTCGCCCTCGATGGACGCCCAGCCCACCCCCACCGACACCCGCCCGTGCGCCCACTGTGGACGGCCGGTGCCGCAGCGTGTCGGCGCGGGCCGGCCGTTTCGCTACTGCCGGGACAACGACGGCGCCTGCCAGCGTGCCTCCCGCAACAGCCGGATGCGCCACCGCAACGCCCCCGGCCTGCCCGGGCAGGTGGCTCGCACGTGGGAGGCGGTGGACCGGCTCGACCAGATCGTCGAGACGTTGACCGAGGCGCTGCACGCGGAGCTGTCCCCGGTGGGTGTGCAGCGGCAGCTGGCCCAGGCCCGCGCCGAGGCCGCCACCGAGATCGCGGCGGCGCAGACCGAACGCGACGAGGCCCGCGGTGACGCCGAGGACGCGGCGGCCGACGCGGCCCGCGCCCGCGAGCAGGCTCGGGGGGCGCGGGCCGACGCCGACGA
>NZ_QGKR01000281.1 GCF_003172955.1 Micromonospora acroterricola
GGCCCCTTCTCGCTGGCCCGGCGAGCGCACGGAACTCGGCGCGGCGCCGGGCCAGCGAGAAGGGGCCCAGCACCGCCACCGCGAGCATGTTGCGCCAGAACGCGATGGCCAGGGCCGGAGCCGCGGCGTACGCGATCAACGGCGCGGACGACGACACGGCGACCACGGCCAGCCCGACGGCGCCGGTCGTCAGCGGGTCCAGGGGCGGGCGATGTGAGTGAGGGGGCACGGGAAGCAATCCTCACACGATCGTGGTCGCCACAGA
Source organism: Micromonospora acroterricola (assembly GCF_003172955.1). GTDB lineage: Bacteria > Actinomycetota > Actinomycetes > Mycobacteriales > Micromonosporaceae > Micromonospora > Micromonospora acroterricola. The sequence continues at coordinate 266 of NZ_QGKR01000281.1, forward strand.
CCGTCAGCACTCCGTTACGATCACGCGGGTCCGCGCCGGCGACCCCCGACCGCCCGGAGGCGTTCCCCCATGCCCACCTACCAGGCGGTGCTGTTCGACTTCTTCGGCACCCTGACCCGTCCGGTGCAGCGCGGCACCGCGCACCTCGGCACGGCTGAGCTGCTCGGATGCCCCACCGACACGTTGACCGAGGTGCTGGACCGTACCTACTACGAGCGGGCCACCGGCCGGCTCGGCAACGCCGAGGCGACGCTGCGGTGGGTCTGCGCGCAGGCCGGCGTACACCCGAGCGACCATGCGGTGCGCGCGGCGGTGGCCTCCCGGCACCGGGCGGTCCGCGCGGACACCCGGCTGCGGGCCGACGCGGTGCCCGTGCTGGCGGCGTTGCGCCAGCGGGGCCTGCGCACCGGCGTGATCAGCGACTGTACGCACGAGCTGCCGGCCTTCCTGCCATCGCTCGCGGTCGCGCCGCTGCTCGACGTGCGGGTCTTCTCCGTACAGCTCGGGCAGTGCAAGCCGGACCGCGCGCTCTACCTGACCGCCTGTCAGCGGCTCGGGCTGACGCCACGGGACTGCCTGTACGTGGGCGACGGCGGCAGCCAGGAGCTGACCGGCGCCGAGCGGGCCGGGATGACGGCCGTCCGGCTCGCCGCACCCGACCTGGCCGAGCACATGGTCTTCAACGCCGAACCGGACTGGCGCGGCCCGACACTCGGCACGCTGCGCGACGTGCTCGACCTCGTCGACGCCGGGGTCGTCGGCGCGGGCGTGGGCGGGGCGGTCTGACGGCCGGCGTGCGGGTCAGCGGCGGCGGACCCGGTGCAGCCGGAACGGCTTGCGGGTGGCCCGGACCGCCGGCGTCTCCCGGGGTGGCTCCGCCTGCGCGTCGGCGGGCAGGTCGACGCCGGTCAGCGGCTCACCGCCCGGGGCGAGCCGGTTCACCGCGCAGCCGTCGGCGACCCAGCGGGCCACGAGGTCGGCGGTCGGGCCGGGAGCGTTCAGCCGCTTCCCCGCCACCAGCGGCGCGGTGGTGTCCCACGCCTCCGTGCCCGGTCGCAGCCGGGTCACCCGGGCCGGCCACGTGACGATCCGGCCGCCGTGGTCGCCTCGCAGGGTGACCTGCGCCTCGGCCGCGTCGGCCAACCCCGGGGCGGCCTGCTCGCCCGGCCCGCTGACCACGAACAACGCACCCTCCAGCGGTGCGCACCAGAGCGCGAACGCTGGCCCGCCGGCCACGCTGACCCAGGCCACCGCGGCCTTCTTCATCGTCTCGTCGACCAGCGGCGTGCCACGGGGGGCGTCCTCGTCCGTCACCCCCGCATTCTCCCGCATGGGCCCGGTCACGCCAGTCAGCCCACGAAGGGTGGCACCGCGATCTCACCCCGGGCCACCGCCATCACCTGACCGGCGACCGTCGCGCCGACCACCACGCCGTTCGCCGCGGTGACCGTGCAGGCCAACGAGGACGGCCGGTTGATCTCCACGCCCTGGCGCACCGCGTAGTGGGACAGCCCCTCGCCGGGCAGCAGACCGCTGGCCACCAGCCAGACGCCGAGACCGAGCGCCGCCGAGCCGGTCGCCGGGTCCTCCGGTACGCCGAGCCCGGGCACGAAGACCCGGGCGTGCGCGGTTTGCGTGGCCGCGTGCCAGGAGAAGACGCTGACGTGCGCCACCCCGTACCGCTCCGCCGCAGCCGGGTTCACCCGGGCCCGGGCCACCGACTCCGGCCGCACCGGCAGGTACGGGAACTCCAGCCCGCAGCCGGCGACCCGCGGGGCGGGCCCGGCGTGGTCGTCCGCGACCAGCCCGGCGATCTCCAGCAGCGGCTCCGGGTCCAGCTCGGGACCGAGGGTGGGGCTGCCGCCGGTCAGCGTCGCCCCGGTCGCGGTCACCTCGATCGGCAGAACCCCGGCACCGCACTCCTGGGTGACCTGCCCCACACCGAACATTCCGCGCCGGCTCGCGGTGACCGCCGCGCCGACGCTGGGATGCCCGGCGAACGGCAACTCCTCGACCGGGGTGAAGATCCGGGCCCGGTAGGTGGCACCGACCTGCGTCGGAGGCAGCACGAACACCGTCTCGGAGAGGTTGAACTCCAGCGCGAGCGCCTGCATCTGCTCCGTGGCCAGCGCCTCCGCGCCGAACACCACGGCCAGCGGGTTGCCGGCGAACGGGCGATCGGTGAAGACGTCCACGATCTCGTAGGCCAAGGTCGACATGTTGATAAACACTAGGCGCTTAGGCTGGTGCCCGTGAGCACGCCGACCCGGGTCTACATCGCCCGCCTTGCCGGAGTCGCCGTCTTCGACCCGAACGGCGACCAGGTGGGCCGGGTCCGCGACGCCGTGGCCCGGCTGCGCGCGACCAAGCGCCCCCCGGAGGTCGTGGGCCTGGTCGCCGAGATGCCGATGCGCCGGCGGATCTTCCTGTCCATCAACCGGATCACCTCCATCGACGCGGACGCGGTGGTGCTCGGCTCCGGCACCCTCAACCTGCGGCGTTTCGAGAAGCGCCCCAACGAGCTGCTGGTGCTCCAGGAACTGCTGGACCGTCGGGTGCAGCTCGACCCGGGTGGCCAGCCCGGCGCGGTGGTGGACGTCGCCATGGAGTGCACCCGGGGCGGCGAGTGGTCGCTCACCCGCGTCGCGGTCCGCGAGCAGACCGGCCGGCTCACCCGCCGCGGCCACCTGCACCAGGTGGAGTGGGACCGCGTGCGCGGGCTCAGCGGCATCGCCGACAACCGGGGTACGGCGAACCTGCTCGCCGTCCTCGAGGACATGCGCCCGGCCGACCTGGCCAACGCCTTGCAGGACCTGCCCGACGCGCGGCGCAACGAGGTCGCGGCGGCGCTGGACGACGAGCGGCTGGCCGACGTGCTGAGCGAGCTGCCGGAGCACGACCAGGTGGAGATCCTCGCCGCACTGGACCGGGAACGGGCCGCCGACGTCCTGGAGGAGATGGACCCGGACGACGCCGCGGACCTGCTCAACGAGCTGCCCCCGCCGGAGCAGGACGTCCTGCTGGACCTGATGGAGCCGGACGAGGCCGACCCGGTGCGTCAGCTCCTGAAGTACACACCGGGCACGGCGGGCAGCGTGATGACCTCGGAACCGGTGATCCTGCCGCCGGACGCCACCGTCGCCGAGGCTCTCGCGCGGATCCGGGAGCCACAGCTGTCCCCCGCCATCGCCGCCCAGGTCTTCGTGACCCGGGCCCCGCAGAACACACCGACCGGCCGCTACCTGGGCATGGTGCACTTCCAGGCGCTGCTGCGCGAACCACCGGCCGACCTGCTGGGCAAGGTGGTGGTCAACGACATCGACCCGCTGCGGCCCACCACCCCCCTGCCGGAGATCACCCGCCGGATGGCCACCTACGACCTGGTCGCCATGCCGGTGATCGACCGCAACAACCGGCTGGTCGGCGCCGTGACGGTGGACGACGTGCTGGACCACTCGCTGCCCCGGGACTGGCGTGACCGGGACGCCGGGGGCGCCCGGAGCACCACCGACCGGGAGCTGGACGGCGCGGATGGCTGACCAGCGGCGGACGGAACGGCTCGACCAGCCGCGCGAGCCCCGGGGCATCAAGCTGCCCCGGTTCGACGCGGAGGCGTTCGGCCGGTGGTCCGAGGGCATCGCCCGGGGCATGGGCACCGCGAACTTCATCGTCGTCATGACGGTGGTGATCGCGATCTGGTTCGGCTGGAACACGCTGGCCCCGGCGCACCTGCGCTTCGACCCGTACACGTTCACGTTCCTCACCCTGGTGCTGTCGTTGCAGGCCAGCTACGCGGCGCCGTTGATCCTGCTGGCCCAGAACCGGCAGGCCGACCGGGACCGGCTGGCGTTGGAGGAGGACCGGCGGCGGGCCACCGCGCAGAAGGCGGACACCGAGTACCTGGCCCGGGAGATCGCGGCGCTGCGGATCGCGCTGGGCGAGGTGGCGACCCGCGACTTCCTCCGCTCCGAGCTGACCCGGCTCGCTGAGGAGCTGGACGAGGCGGGGCAGCGCCGGCAGCGGTTGGAGCGCCGGCAGCAGGAGAAGGACAGCCGGCAGGAGCGGCGGAGCCAGCGGGCGACCGACGGTGCGGGGCTGGACGAGCCCCGCGACGACCTGGACGGCGACCACGCGCACGACGCCCGGCGGGACGGCACCGGGCTCCGCCCGCAGGACGGCTGACCGGAGGGCTCCGACCGGTCATCGATTGGCTCACACCGTTCCCGGCCAGCGGCCGGAGCGGATGCCCCGCGACGTAGCATTGCGGGCATGTCAGCACCCGTCAGCACCGTCGAGGACGCGATCCAGGCCGCCCTGGCCACCGTCAACGACCCGGAGATCCGCCGGCCCATCACCGAGCTCGGCATGGTCCGCTCCGCCACGATCGGCGCCAGCGGTGTCGTACGGGTCGAGCTGCTGCTCACCGTCGCCGGCTGCCCGCTCAAGGACAAGCTGCGCACGGACATCACCGCTGCCGTGGCCGCGGTGCCCGGGGTGACCGGGGTGGAGATCGACTTCGGTGTGATGAGCCCCGAGCAGCGGCAGTCGTTGCAGTCGCAGCTCCGCGGCGGGGGCGCCAGCGAGGAGCCGGTCATCCCGTTCGCCCAGCCCGGCTCTCGGACGCGCGTGTACGCCGTGGCCAGCGGCAAGGGTGGCGTCGGCAAGTCCAGCGTGACCGTCAACCTGGCGGCGGCCCTGGCCGCGCGCGGGCTCTCCGTGGGCGTGGTCGACGCGGACATCTACGGCCACTCGGTGCCCCGGATGCTCGGCGCGGACGGCCGGCCGACCCGCGTCGAAGACATGATCATGCCGCCTCAGTCGCACGGCGTGAAGGTGATCTCGATCGGCATGTTCACCTCCGGCAACGCCGCCGTGGTGTGGCGCGGCCCGATGCTGCACCGGGCGTTGCAGCAGTTCCTCGCCGACGTCTACTGGGGCGACCTGGACGTGCTCCTGCTCGACCTTCCCCCGGGCACCGGCGACGTGGCCATCTCGCTGGCCCAGCTGCTGCCCAACTCGGAGATCCTGGTGGTGACCACGCCGCAGGCCGCCGCCGCCGAGGTGGCGGAGCGCGCCGGTGCGATCGCCCTCCAGACCCACCAGCGGGTGGTCGGCGTCATCGAGAACATGTCCTGGCTGGAGCTCCCGGACGGCTCCCGGATGGAGATCTTCGGCGCTGGCGGCGGCGCGGCCGTCGCCGAGTCGCTGAGCCGGACCATCGGCGCGCAGGTGCCGCTGCTCGGGCAGATCCCGCTGGACACCCGCGTCCGGGAGGCCGGCGACGCCGGTAACCCGATCGTGCTCGCCGAGCCGGAGTCACCGGCCGCGCAGGCGCTCGGCACGATCGCCGACCGGCTCGCGCTGCGCCGTGAGTCGCTGCTCGGCAAGCCCCTCGGCCTCAAGCCCGCCGGTCGCTGAGCCGGCGGCCCTGCCGAAGCTCGCCGGGCCCTGAGCCGGCGGCCCTGGCCGGGTCCACTGAAGCTCGTCGGGCGCTGAGCCGGCGGCCCTGTCCGGGTCCGCTGAAGGCTGCCCGGGTCCGGCCCGGCCGACGGTTCTCGTGGCCGTCCTGTGGAGCTGATGTCGCGAACGGATCGCTCAGGGCGTGTAGCCCGGCGTCCAGCGTGATGACGCGTACGACTCAGCTCCACAGGACCGGACGGAACGATGCGGCCCTCAGGCGGTAGCGGGCGGATCAGGTGGCGTCGTCGTAGCTGACCCGGGGAGCCGGCGCCGAGGGGCTGCCGGTGGCCGTGCTGGAGCGGGTGCCGTTCGAGCGCGGGTCCGCGGCGTTGGCCACGTCCTTCAGCTCGTTGTGCACACCGGTGACGTCCGAGCGCAGGTTGTCGTAGACGCCCTGGAGCGGCTTGCGGATCGCCGCCTCGTCCTCCTCGCTGAGGAGGTGCTTGCGGATGAAGGCCTTCGGGTGCAGATCCTCGAGCTGGATGTCGGTGCCCAACTCGCGACTCAGGTCGCCGGTGGCGTTACGCGCCATGTTGCGCAGGTTGCGCACCAACCGCAGGCCGTCGGTGATCACGGCCGGCAGCCGGTCACCGAAGATCAACAGCGCCAGGAGCAGCAGCGCACCGATCTCCCACCAGTTCAGGTTGTCGAACATCCCGCGGGCCTCCTATCGGCGTCAGCAGCAAGACTACGCACGTCGAGCGGCTTTCGGGCAGGGGGTGACCCGCTGTTCACTTGGCGTCCGCGGCGAGGGTGACCGAGGTGTTCTGCCGGTCGGCGCCGCGCCGGAACTCGACGGTCACCACCGAACCGGGGGCGAACTTGCGCACCAGGGCGATCAGGTCCGTCGGCTCGGTCATCGGCCGGCCGTTGAGTTTCATGATCACGTCGCCGACCCGCAACCCGGCGCCCGCAGCCGGCCCGGACGGCTCCACGGCGGCCAGTCGTACGCCGCCGCTGGCGCCCGCGCCGGGGCCGCCCACCTGGGCGCCGATCACCGTACGCCGGGCCTTGCCGGTGCCGATGATGTCCTGGGTCACCCGTTTGGCCTGGTTGATCGGGATGGCGAAGGCGAGCCCGATGTTGCCGGCCTCCTGCCCCTCGGCGACCAGCGACTTGATGGTGGAGTTCACCCCGACCACGCGCCCGCCGCCGTCGACCAGCGGGCCGCCCGAGTTGCCGTGGTTGACCGCCGCGTCGGTCTGGATCGCCGCGTAGTAGCGCACCGGGCCGCCGGGCTCGCCGGCCTGCATCGTGCGGTCCAACGCGCTCACGATGCCGGCGGTGACCGTGTTGGCCAGCGAGAGTGGTGAGCCGATGGCCAGCACCGGATCACCGACGGCCAGCGCCTCGGAGTCGCCGAACTCGACCGGCCGCAGCCCCGTCCGGTTCACCTTGATCACCGCGATGTCCGACTCCGGGTCCTGGCCGACCACGGTCGCCGGGGCGGAGCTGCCGTCGTTGAAGATCACCGAAGCCTTGCCGCTGCCGCCCGCCACCACGTGGTCGTTGGTGATCACGTGGCCGTCAGAGCTGGCGATGAAGCCGGAGCCCTCACTCGTCCCGCCGAGGCTGCTCACCCGCACGGTGACCACGCTGGGCAGGACCCGTTCGGCAACCCCGGCCAGCGACTCCGGCTTGCGCTGGGCCAACGCCGGCGGCTGCGCCGGCTCGGCGCCGAGCACCGTCCCGCCGCCCCCGCCGCGCACCGCGAACGCGTAGCCGAGCGCGCCGCCGAGCGTGCCGGCCAGCAGCGCCGTGATCACCGGAATGAGCAGCAGGTGGCGCAGGGTCGGCCGGCCCGGCGCGTCCGGGTCGGTGACCGGCTCCGGCTCGGTGCCGGCCGTCACGACCCCCGGCACCACCACGGCGGCCGGTGTGGCCGGATCCCGCCACGGGTCGGCGAGCGCGTCCGACCAC
>NZ_QGKR01000365.1 GCF_003172955.1 Micromonospora acroterricola
GCCAGCGCCACCGCCGCGGACAGCCGACCCTTCGCCGCCGTGAGCCGACCGGCGAACTCGGCGAGGACCTGATCGGCCTCGATGAGCGCGGGTGCGATCGAGGTCAGCTCACCGTGCAGCCCGGCGAGGCGCCCGTCGGCCGCCGTCGCAGCCCGGCCCGACCAGGCCACGCGCAGCGCCCTGACGTTCGAGCTCAGCTCGCCGGCCCGTCTCTCGACCAGCGCGTTCAGCCCGGTCCAGGCCGATCCGGCAGCCTGCCACGCCCCCGGGTCGGCGGCCCAGAGCTGCGCGTAGCCGACCGCGGGCCCGGATGGCCCGGCGGCGTGCCCCGTGCCGCCCGCCGGCCCGGCGTCCCTCGGCAGGCGAGTCGGCGCGGTCACCGGGGCAGCGCGGCGAGCCGGCGGGCGGCACGCTCGTCCACCGCCCGGTAGGACTCCACCGCCGTCCGGACCGCCCCGCCCGTCACCGCCACCAGGCCGCCGAGGCGGCCCAGCCACCCGTGCACCGCCGACTCCAGCCCGGCCAGCGCCGCGCAGGCCAGCCAGTCGGGTGCGGGCACCACCAGCCCGGGCGTCCCGACCAGGCCGTGCGCCAGCCGGTACGCATCGTCGTCCAGCGCCCGGGCCACCCCGCCCAGCAGCTCCGGCCGCACCGTCAAAGGCTCCTCTGTCATCCCCACACCCCCGTGTGCGATCGACGTCGACGTGCTGACGGTAGGCGGGACGCGTGCACGCGGCGGTGCCCTGTGGACAGCCGCTGGCAGGCGTACCCCGGCCCGTCCACAGGCGTTGACCACCGCGCAGCCGACGGCTAATCTGCCGCCTCCGCCGCCGGTAGGGTGGTCTGGTGATCGTCGCTGTGGGCATCGACGTCGTCCTGGTGGACCGGTTCGCCCGGTCCCTGGCACGGACGCCGCTGCTCGCCGACCGGCTCTTCACCGAGGCCGAGCGGTACACCCGCTCCGGCAACCCGCGCTCGCCGGAGTCGCTCGCGGCCCGCTTCGCCGCGAAGGAGGCCGTCGCCAAGGCGCTCGGCGCACCCGCCGGGCTGAGCTGGCACGACTGCGAGATCGTGCCCGACCCGGGCGGCCGCCCCTGGCTGACGGTGTCCGGCACGGTGGCGGCGGCGGCCGTCGAACGTGGGGTCAACCGCTGGCATCTCTCGCTGTCTCACGACGGCGGGATCGCGTCGGCGATGGTGGTCGCGGAACGGTGACGTCGGCCGGGTGGGCCGTGCGGCTCACCCGTGAGCGGAATGGGACACGGTGGCATGAGACCGGTGTGGCGGGTGGCCGACGTACGGGCGGCCGAGGCGGGACTGATGGGCACGCTGCCGGAGGGCACGCTGATGCAACGGGCCTCCGCCGGGCTGGCCCGCCGGGCCGCGCTGCTGCTCGCCGAGCGGGGCGGGGTGTACGGCGGGCGGGTGCTGCTGCTGGTCGGCTCCGGCGACAACGGCGGCGACGCGCTGTACGCCGGGGAGCGGCTGGCGCGTCGGGGTGTCACCGTGTCCGCGCTGCTGCTCACCCCCGGGCGGGCGCACGCCGCCGGGCTGGCCGCGCTGCGGGCCGCCGGTGGTCGGCTGGTGGAGCGGCCCAGCGGTCCGGTCGACGTGGTCCTCGACGGCATCGTGGGCATCGGTGGCACCGGCGGGTTGCGGGCGAACGCGGACGAGATGGTGCAGCGCCTCGGCGATCTGCGCGGGCGGGACGGCGGTCGGGCCACCGTGGTGGCGGTGGACGTGCCCAGCGGCGTGGCAGTGGACACCGGGCACCTGCCGTTGGCCGCGTCCGGCCGGCCTACCGCGGTCCGCGCCGACGTGACGGTCACCTTCGGCGCGCTGAAGCCCGCCCTGGTGGTCGGGCCGGCGGCCCCGCTGGCCGGCCACGTGGAGTTGGTCGACATCGGGCTGCGGCCGTGGCTGCGGGGCACCCCCGCGCTGGGGGTCACCGAGTGGTCCGACCTGGTCGACTGGTGGCCGCGGCTGGGGCCGGCGTCGGAGAAGTACAGCAGGGGCGTGGTCGGCGTGTCGACCGGCTCGGCGACGTACCCGGGTGCGGCGGTGCTCTCCGTCGGCGGGGCGCTGGCCGGGCCGACCGGCATGGTCCGCTACGCCGGGGGCGCCCGCGCCGAGGTGCTGCACCAGCACCCCTCGGTGATCGCCACCGGCCGGGTCGCCGACGCGGGCCGGGTCCAGGCCTGGGTCTGCGGCTCCGGGCTGGGCACCGGCGAGGACGCGGCCGCCGAACTGCGGGCCGTCCTCGCGGCGCCGGTGCCGGTGGTGCTCGACGCCGACGCCCTCACCCTGCTCGTCGACGGCTCGCTCGCCGACCGGCTGCGCAACCGGGACGCGCCGATCGTGGTCACCCCGCACGACCGGGAGTTCACCCGGCTCTGCGGGGAGGAGCCGGGCGCCGACCGGGTCGCCGCCGCGCTGCGGCTGGCCGCCTGGATGAACGCGGTGGTGCTGCTCAAGGGGGACCGCACGGTGATCGGGACGCCTGACGGGCGGGCGTACGTCAACCCGACCGGCACCCCGGCGCTGGCCACCGGCGGCACCGGTGACGTGCTGGCCGGGCTGCTCGGCTCACTGCTGGCGGCCGGCGTGCCCGCGGACCGGGCGGCGGCCTCGGCCGCGTACCTGCACGGGCTGGCCGGCCGGGAGGCGGCCCGGGGCGGGCCCGTGACCGCCCCCGACGTGATGACCGCCCTTCGCCCGGTCGTCGCCCGGCTGGGCTGATCGTGCTGTTCTGGAGCGACTGACCGGATCGGCGCGCTGCGGCGTGCGTCGCCGCCCGCGGTGATCACGGCGGAAAGTAGGCTGGGCGTATGTGGCAGGCCGAGGTACGCGTCGATCTTGACGCGATCCGTGAGAACGTGAGCCGACTCCGGTCCGGCACCAACGCCGAGCTGATGGCGGTGGTGAAGGCCGACGGGTACGGCCACGGCATCGTCCCGGCCGCCCGGGCGGCGATCGACGCCGGGGCGGACTGGCTCGGCGTCTGCACCCTCGACGAGGCGCTCACCCTGCGGCGGGCCGGCGTGACCGTGCCGGTGCTGGCCTGGCTGCTCGCGCCCGGGCTGCCGCTGCACGAGGGCATCAGCGCCGGGGTGGACCTGGGCACGGCCAGTCTGTCGCAACTCGACGAGATGATCGAGGCGAGCCGGCGCGCCGAGCGACCGGCCCGGCTGCACCTGAAGATCGACACTGGGCTGTCCCGGGGTGGCGTGACGGTCGCCGACTGGCCGGCGCTGCTCGACGCCGCCGCGAAGGCGCAGGCCGACGGGCTGATCGAGGTGGTCGGCGTGTGGAGCCACTTCGTGTACGCGGACATGCCCGGCCACCCGACCACCGACCGGCAGTTGGCCGTCTTCCACGAGGGCCTGGCCATGGTCGAGCGGGCGGGCCTGCGCCCGCGCTGGCGGCACCTGGCCAACTCGGCGGCCACCCTGACCCGCCCGGACACCCACTTCGACCTGGTCCGCCCCGGGCTGGCCGTCTACGGGCTCTCTCCGGTGGCCGGCGAGACGTACGGGCTGCGGCCGGCGATGACCGCGCGCGCCCGGGTGGTGCTCACCAAGCGGGTCCCGTCCGGCACCGGCGTCTCCTACGGGCACACCTACACCACGGGCAGCGACGCCAACCTCGCCGTGGTGCCCCTCGGGTACGCCGACGGGGTGCCCCGCCACGCGTCCAACAGCGGGCCGGTGCAGCTCGCCGGAGCGCGGCGGACCATCTCGGGGCGGGTCTGCATGGACCAGTTCGTTCTGGACTGCGGCGACGACCCGGTGGCCGACGGCGACATCGCGACGTTGTTCGGCAGCGGCGCCGACGGCGAGCCGACCGCCGACGACTGGGCCGAGGCGGCCGGCACGATCAACTACGAGATCGTCACCCGGTTCGGCGGCACGCGGGTGCCGCGGGTGTATGACGGCGAGCGGGCATGAGTCGGTACCGCATCCCGCGGCCGCGGACCGCGGCCGGCCGGGTCGCCGGCCTGGTGGGCGCCGCGGCACGCCGGCCGCGGCGCCCGCCAGGCCGGCGTCGCGACCGAACGCACCCTGGTCCGTCGGCTGAAGGCCGACCCGGCCGACCGCTACGCGCACGAAGAGTTCGGCGAGCAGCGGTACGACGAGGCGTTCCGGCTGGAGCTGCCGGACGGCACGGACATCCACGTCGAGGTGGTCGAGCCGACCCGGCCGGTGCCCGGGCGTCCGACGGTGGTGCTGGTGCACGGCTTCTGCCTGGACATGGGCACGTTCCACTTCCAGCGCCAGATGCTGGCCGCGCGCGGCGACTACCGGATCGTGGCGTACGACCAGCCCGGTCACGGCCGCTCCGGCCGGTTGGAGACCGGTGAGTACGACCTCGCCGCGCTCGGCCAGACGCTGCGCCGGGTGATCGACCGCACCACCCCGGAGGGGCCGCTGGTGCTGGTCGGCCACTCGATGGGCGGCATGACCATCATGGCGTTCGCCGAGTTGTTCCCGGAGCTGTTCGGTGACCGGGTGGTGGGCACGGTGCTGATGGCCACCTCGGGCGGGCTGGTCGCGGAGACCAAGCTGGTCGCCCCGGCGCTGCTCGGCCGGGTCGGCGGCCCGGTGCTCTACATGGTCAGCAACGCCACCCGGTACGGCGGGCCGGTGATCGACAAGGCCCGCAAGTCGACCTCGAACGTGGCCTGGCTGCTCACCCGCAAGTACGGCTTCGGCACCCGCAAGCCCAGCCCGGCCCTGGTGTCGTACGTGGAGACCATGAACTCCCGGACGTCGGCCGACACGGTGACCCGCTACCTGCGGACCCTGGCCACCCACTCGCGCTTCCCGGCGCTCGCGGCGCTGGCCAGCACGCCGGTGCTGGTCGTGGTCGGCGACAAGGACATGATCACTCCGATCAACCATTCCGAGGAGATCGTCCGACGGTTGCCACACGCCGAGTTCGTGAAGATCCACGACAGCGGTCACGTGGTGATGCTGGAGCACGCGGACGAGGTCAACGCCGCGCTGGCGCGGTTCCTCGAGTCACTGGAGAACGTGGAGGAACGGTGAGTCACGTCGTCAAGCTGCCGACCGTCGAGGACACCCGGGAGTTCGGCCGCCGGTTGGCCGGGCTGCTGCGCGCCGGCGACCTGGTGCTGTTGACCGGGCCGCTGGGCGCCGGCAAGACCGCGCTCACCCAGGGCATCGGCGCCGGGCTCGGGGTGCTCGGAGACGTCACCTCGCCGACGTTCGTGATCGCCCGGGTGCACCGGCCCGACCCGGCGCGCGGTGGCCGGGTGGCCCTGGTGCACGCCGACGCGTACCGGTTGGGTGACGCCACCGACCCGCGCGCCGAGATCGACGACCTGGACCTGGACGCCTCGGTGGACGAGTCGGTGACCGTGGTGGAGTGGGGCGAGGGCCTGGTGGAGCAGTTGGTGGACGCGCACCTGCGGGTCCGCATCGACCGCCGCGACGACGACACCCGGATCGTCGAGCTGGACCCGGTCGGTGGCGACTGGGCCCGGCGGCTGGCCGACCTGGGCTAGGCCGGCGGGGTGCTGTCGTACCCGATGCCTAGAGTGCGGGGGACCGACCCGCGCTGTGAGAGGTTCCTGATGCCCGACGACGCCCCCGCCCTGGATCTGCTGGCACTGCTGCCGGAGCAGTGGCGTGCCGTGCTCACCCCACACCTGGATCCGGCACGCACGGCCGCGCTGGCCGAGTTCGTCGCTCGGGAGTACGCGACGCAGACCGTCTTCCCGCCGCTGCCGGACCTGTTCTCGGCGTACCGGCTGTGCCCGCCGCAGGGCACCCGGGTGCTGATCCTCGGGCAGGACCCGTACCACCGGGCCGGGCAGGCGCACGGGCTGAGCTTCAGCGTCCGGGACGGGGTGGCCGTGCCGCCGTCGCTGCGCAACGTCTTCAAGGAGCTGGGCGAGGACGTGGGCGTGCCCAAGCCGCGCAGCGGCAACCTCGACGGCTGGGCAGCGCAGGGCGTGCTGCTGCTCAACGCGGTGCTGACGGTCCGTCAGGCCACTCCGGGCTCGCACGCCAACTCGGGCTGGGAAGAGTTCACCGACGCCACGATCCGGGCGCTGGACGCGTCACCGGACCGGGTGGTCTTCCTGCTCTGGGGCGGCTACGCGCGCAAGAAGGCCGCCCTGGTCACCAACCCGCAGCACGTGGTGCTGGAGGCCGGCCACCCCAGCCCGATGAACCCGCGCGGCTTCCTCGGCAGCCGCCCGTTCAGCGCCGCCAACAAGGCGCTCGCCGACGCCGGCCTGCCCACCATCGACTGGGAGCGCACCGCCGGCTGACCCGACACCGGCCGGGCTGCCCGCTGAGCCGGCTGGTCGGGGCTCTCCCCGGCTGGCCGCGCTCGCCGGGGCTGCCTGGCCCCTGCTGGCGGCCGGGCCGCGTCCGAGGTCACCCACCGCTTGCCGGCTGCCGGGCTCGGTAGCGGCGCAGCAGCTCACCAGCCCGGGGCTCGGTCAGCTCCAGCTGGGCCAGCGGCACCACCCGGTAGGCCCGCCCAGCGTGACGCACCTCGATCGTCTCGGGCAGTTCGTCGCACATGGTCGCCCTGATCTCGCCGTAGCGGGTCGACCAGCGGTGCTCGCCCTGCTCCTCGGGCTCCAACCGCAGCCCGCCGAACTCACCCCAGCGGGCGTTCCACCGCTGGCCGTAGGCTCTCTCCAGCCAGCGCGTGAACCGTTCCGAGTCGTGCCAGCGTACGGCGATCTCCAGGGCGTCGACCGGCACCGGCGCACCCTGCAACAGCGCAGCCGTGCTTCCCGTGATCACCTGCGGGATGTCGGCGAGCCGGTCCAGCGTCTGGTCCAGGCCCAGGTCGTCGACCCGCTCGGCCAGCGGCCGGGCCGCCAGTTCGGCCATGCGTGCGTCGAGGTGCGCGTCGAGGGGTTCGACCCCGACGGCGAGTTGGACGTCCATGCAGGCCAGCAACCGCTCCAGCACCAGGATGCTGGGCGCCCGGTCGCCACGTTCGATCCGGGCGACGGCGGCCTGGCTGACCTCGGCGAGGTCGGCCAGCTCCCGCTGGCTCAGCTCGCGCAGGTGTCGTTGCTGTCGTACGACGGCGCCGAGGAGAGGGATGAGGCGACTGGATGACATCCCGGCATCGTGGACCAGGTCGGACCGGCGGCGACACCGATGAGGCAATTTGCTGACTCGCCGGGCTCCTGTCGGTGCCGCTTCGGGTAGGGCCCGCCACCCCGGCCTCGCTCGCCGGTCCGGCCACGCCCCGTCTCGCTGGCCACCCCGGCCGCCCGCCCCACCCGAAGAGCGGCGGGGCCCGGCTGGGGGCCATTCGCCTCCATGAGCGTGATACCTGTGAGTCATATTTATGCCTCACAGGTATCACCCTCGTCAGAGCAAGGCCCTCCCCGAGGGACGGGTGCGGCCAGGGCGGCGAGTGTGGCCGGGGCGGCGGGCGTGCCAGGCAGCGAGGCGCTGGTCGTCCGCACCCCGGACATGCACGGCCCGCGGTGTGGCGAACGGCGGCGGGGCTGGGGCCGAACACGGAGG
>NZ_QGKR01000367.1 GCF_003172955.1 Micromonospora acroterricola
ATCGGCCAGGCCGCCTCCGCCTCGGCGAGCCGGGCGCGGGCCCGGCGCAGTTCGGCGTCCACGTCGGCGCTCGCGCGGGCGGCCCGGCCACGCTCGGTGGCCAGCAGCTCGGTGGCCTTGCGCTCGCGGGCCTGGGTCTCCCGCAGCGTGCGGGCGAGCTGGCGGGACTCCTCGCGGAGCTGGCCCATCTCCTCCCGGACGCGGGCCAGCTCGTCGCGGAGCTTCTCGGCCTCGACCCGGGCCACCGCCCGGTCGTGCTCGGCCCGGGTGGCCCGCTGCTCGGCCTCGCGGACCAGCTCGGCGACGACGGCGCTGTCGGCCTCCGCGCGGACCGCCGCGCCACTGGCGTCGATCAGCTCCCGCCAGCCGCGGGGCCGGGCCAGGTAGGCCAGCGCGGCCACCTCGACCGGGTCGGCGGCGGCCGGCGCGGTGCCGTCGACGACGGCCGCGCCGAGGTCACCGGCGTCGACCAGGACCCGGGCGGTGACCCGCTGCCGGAACAGCGGATCGGCGGTGAGCTGGGCGGCGATGGCCGGCGCGCCGAGCCGGGCCCGCCGGTTCGGGGCGAACTTGGCCACCCGCCGCAACGGCACCGGCACCTCGTCGCCGGGGAGGGTGGGCAGCACGGCCGCGGTCAGCGCCACGATCCGCTGCCGGACCGGCTCGGGAAGTGTGGGCTCCGCCTCGGTCGTCGGCCCGTCACCGCCGTCCGCCGGGCTGGATGAGGCGTCGGCGGTGGTCTCGTCGCCGTTGTCCGGGTCGCCCACGGCACCGTCGCGCGCAACCGGATCCTCCGGGGGGAGGTGGTCGTCGTACGGCTCGGTGAGGGGCATGTGGCAAGTCTCCCACCGCGACCGGGCCCACCGCCCGGTGAGTGAGCCGATCTCTCATCCTAGCCCCATGGCGACTGGTGAGACCGCTGTGACGGGAGTGTCGGACCGGGCCGCTAGCGTGCCGGCGATGGCACAGGCGGAGTACGTCCAGGAGTCGCTGGCCGGTCTCGACCCGGCGGTGGGCGGGGTGGACCCGGCGTTGCCGCTGTACGCGACCACCTTCGTGGTGGTCGACCTGGAGACGACCGGCGGCGCGCCGGACGGCGGCGGCATCACCGAGATCGGCGCGGTGAAGGTGCGCGGCGGCGAGCAGCTGGGGGTGCTGGCCACCCTGGTCAATCCGGGGCAGCCGATCCCGCCGTTCATCACGGTGCTGACCGGGATCACCCAGGCCATGCTGCTGCCGGCCCCGCCGATCGAGCAGGTCCTGCCGAGCTTCCTGGAGTTCATCACCGACGCGGTCCTGGTGGCGCACAACGCCCCGTACGACGTGGGCTTCCTCAAGGCCGCCTGCGCGAAGCACGGCTACCGCTGGCCCAACCCCCGGGTTCTGGACACGGCGGCGCTGGCCCGGCGGGTGCTGACCCGCGACGAGGTGCCCAACCGCAAGCTGGGCACGCTGGCCGCGTACTTCCGCACCGCCACGCAGCCCACCCACCGCGCGCTGGACGACGCGAAGGCCACCGTCGACGTGCTGCACGGGCTGATCGGCCGGCTGGGCGGGCACCGGGTGGACACGGTCGGCGACGCCATCGAGTTCGCCCGGGCGGTAACCCCGACGCAGCGCCGCAAGCGGCACCTGGCGGAGGGGCTGCCGAAGGTGCCGGGGGTCTACATCTTCCGGGCCGCCGACGACCGGCCGCTCTACGTCGGCACCTCCGGCGACATCGCCACCCGGGTGCGCAGCTACTTCACCGCCGGTGAGAAGCGGGCCCGGATCTCCGAGATGCTGGCCGCCGCCGAGCGGGTCGAGGCGGTGGAGTGCGCGCACTCGCTGGAGGCGGAGGTCCGCGAGCTGCGGCTGATCGCGGCGCACGCCCCGCCGTACAACCGGCGGTCGAAGTACCCGGAGCGGGTGGTCTGGCTCAAGCTGACCGACGGGCCGTACCCCCGGTTGTCGGTGGTCCGCGACCTCTCCCCCGCCGACACCGCCTACCTGGGGCCGTTCACCTCCCGGCGGGCGGCGGAGCTGGCCGCCGCGGGCTTCCACGACGCGGTGCCGCTGCGCCAGTGCACGCACCGGCTGTCGCTGCGGACGGTCACGCCGGCCTGCGCGCTGGCCGAGCTGGGTCGCTGCCCGGCGCCCTGCGAGCACAAGATCACCCCCGAGGAGTACGACCACCGCGCGGCGGCGCCGTTCCGCACCGCCACCGCCAGCGACCCCCAGCCGGTGGTGGACGCGCTGCTGGCCCGGATCGACGTGCTCTCCCGTGACCAGCGCTACGAGGAGGCCGCGGTGGTGCGGTCCCGGCTGGCGGCGGTGCTGCGGGCCACCGTGCGGATGCAGCGGCTGGCCGCGTTGACCGGGATCGCCGAGCTGGCGGCGGCCCGGCCGGCGGCCCGGGGCGGCTGGGAGCTGGCCCTGGTCCGGCACGGGCGGCTGGCGGGCGCCGGGGTGTCCCCGCCCGGCGTCCACCCGCGACCCACCCTGACCGCCATCCGGGCCACCGCCGAGACGGTGTCGGGTGGCCACGGCCCGGTGCCGGCGGCCACCGCGGAGGAGTCCGAGCGGATCCTGTCCTGGTTGGAGCGACCGGAGACACGGCTGGTGGAGATGTCCTCCGGGTGGTCGTCTCCGGTGGGTGGCGCGGGACGGTTCCGTGACCTCCTCGCGAAGGCCGAGAACGGCGCGTCCCACCAACTCTCGACCGAACGCTCATGACCAAGTGACCGATCGGACTACGTCGACTCGCTTAGGCTGTTAGAGAAGTGCAGTCCTGCCCGATTCGTGGGCCTGCTCCCGACCGCCGGGCTCGGCGGGCGAGGGGCCGGGGTGAGGAGGTGTCCCTCGTGGACGTCGACGCCGGACACGGCGCCGCCCTGGGGGGCGCCCTGCCGACCCAGTCGGGTGAGCTGCCGCTGGCCCGCCGGCTGCGGTCGTTGCTGACCTGGCCGACCACCGATTCCGACCCGGTCACCCAGCTCGTCCGGACCCACCGGGGCATCCACACGGGCACCGACCCGGCGGTGCTCCGGCGGGCCTACACCATCGCGGAGAACATGCACCGCGGGCAGTTCCGCAAGAGCGGGGAGCCGTACATCACCCACCCCCTCGCGGTGGCGCAGATCTGCGCCGAGCTGGGGATGGACACCACCACGCTGGTGGCGGCGCTGCTGCACGACACGGTGGAGGACACCCGCTACACGCTCCAGGCGCTCTCGGAGGACTTCGGCGGCGAGGTGGCCCACCTGGTCGACGGGGTGACCAAGTTCGACAAGGCGTTCTACGGCAAGGCCGCCGAGGCGGAGACGATCCGCAAGATGATCGTCGCGGCCGCCAAGGACGTCCGGGTGCTGATCATCAAGCTGGCCGACCGGCTGCACAACATGCGCACCCTCGGTGTGCGCTCCGCGTCGTCCCGGGAACGGATCGCCCGCAAGACCCAGGAGGTGCTGGTCCCCCTCTGCGACCGGCTGGGCATCCAGACCCTCAAGCGTGAGCTGGACGACGTCGTGCTGCTGCACCTGGAGCCCGACGAGCACGCCCGTCTGAGCCGGCACGTGCACGATCGGCCAGGCTGGGACGCGTACCTCGACTCGGTGGTCGCCAAGGCACGGGTGGCGCTGCGCCGCAGCCGGGTCGACGCCGAGGTGAGCCCCCGACCCCGGCACCTCTACTCGATCTGGAAGGACACCATCGCCGGCGGCCACACGGCCCCGTACGACCTGCCGCGCATCGCGGTGGTGGTCGACGGCCCGGCCACCGACTGTTACGCCGCGCTGGGCGCGATCCACGGCACCTGGCGACCGGTCCCCGGCCGTTTCAAGGACTTCATCGCCTCGCCGAAGAACAACCTCTACCGCTCACTGCACACCAGCGTCTGCGGGCCGCAGGACCGCACGGTGGAGGTGCTGATCCGCACCGAGGAGATGCACCGCTCGGCGGAGTACGGGATCGCCGCCGACTTCCGCTTCCCCCGCTCGGGGAGCAGCAGCGCGGCGGCCCGCGCGGAGCAGCTCGACTGGTTGCGCCGTGTGCTGGACTGGGAGCCGGGCGCCGCCGATCCGGCGCAGTTCCTCGAGTCGCTGCGCTGTGACCTCGCCGAGGGGCAGATCCAGGTCTTCGCCGACGGGCGGCAGGTGGTGCTGCCGGCCGGTGCCACGCCGGTCGACGTCGCGTACGAGCTGGGCAGCGAACGGGGCGACCACTGCCTCGCCGCCCGGATCAACGGCCGGCTGGCGCCGCTGAGCTCGGAGCTGGACGAGGGCGACGTGGTGGAGATCTTCACCGAGAACGACGCGGACAACGGCTTCGAGGCCGGGACGGCGCCGCGCGGCCCGCGCCGGGAGTGGCTCGGCTTCGTGAAGTCACCGCACGCCCAGATGCAGATCAACCGGTGGTTCGCGGAGCACACCGAGCCGGGCATCACGATCAGCGACAAGGTCCGCCTCGGCCGGGCCACCATCGGGCTGGCCCTGCGCCAGCACAACCGTGGCCTCGCCAGTGACCTGCCACTGCTGCGCCTCTCCGAGGAGTTGGGCTACCCCGACCTGGAGACGCTGCTGGTCGCGGTCTTCGACCGGGTGATCGAACCGGACACCGTGGTCCGCCAGCTCATCGACCTGGTCGACCATCGACAGTGACCGGGCGGGCCCCAGCGCGTCCGAGGGACATTCGTGACCACTAGCCTGGAGTCATGATCCCCCGCTCCCGCGCCACCGGTCGGGCCCTCTTCTACCAGGCCTTCTACCGGTTGCCGCTGCCGGTGCGCCGTCGCCTGGTCCGCCTGGCCGTGCCGAAGTACATCGTCGGCGCGGTCACGCTGGTCCGCGACGCCGAGGCAACGGGCGCGGGTCGGCTGCTGCTGCTGCGCCAGCCGCCCGGCAAGGGCTGGTCGCTGCCCGCCGGCCTGCTGGACCGGGGCGAGGCCCCGGTGGTGGGCGCGGCCCGTGAGCTGTTCGAGGAGTCCGGCATCCGGCTCCCCCCGTCCCGGCTGCGCCCGGCGGTGCCCAACGCGATCGTGCACGCCAAAGGCTGGGTGGACATGGTCTTCGAGGCGGAGGTGCCAGCGTCCGACACCGAGCTGGCGGTCGACGGCGCGGAGGTCTTCGAGGCGGCCTGGCACCCACTGGACGACCTGCCCAAGCTGACCTGGCCGACCGCCCGGCTGCTCGCCTACTACGACATCGGGCCGTTGGCCGGGCAGTTCCCGCCACCGGTGCCCGACACCACGCCGTGACCGGGGCGGCCGGCGTGCCGGCGAGCGACGACCGGCGCGCGGAGGTCTGCGCGGTGGTGCTCGCCGCGGGTGAGGGCACCCGGCTCCGTCCGCTCACCGAACGCGTGCCCAAGGCGCTCTGCCCGGTGGGCAACGTGCCGCTGCTGGACCGGGCGCTGGCCCGGCTCGCCGGCCTCGGCCTGACCGGTCCCGGACGGGTCGCGGTGAACGCCTGCTACCTCGCCGACCAGGTGGTCGCGCACGTCGGCGACCGCGCACACCTGTCGGTGGAGCCCGGCGACCCGCTCGGCACCGCCGGCGGGGTGGCCAACCTGCGGGACTGGATCGACGGGCGGCCGGTGCTGGTCGGCAACGCCGACGCGTACCTGGCGGATCCGACGGCGCCTCCCGGCCCGGACGTGGCGGCGCTGCTGGACGGCTGGGACGGGCACCGCGTACGCCTGCTCGGTCAGCCTGCCGCCGACCCGGCGGCGCCGGGCACCTTCGCCGGGCACGGCTTCACCGGCTTCTCGCTGCTGCCGTGGCGGCTGGTCCGCGACTTGCCGGCGGTCTTCTCCGACCTCGTACGTGCGGTCTGGCGGCCCGCCGAGGCGGCCGGCGAGCTGGAGGTCACCCCGTACCCGGGCACCTTCTACGACACCGGCACCCCGGCCGACTACCTGGAGGCCAACCTGCACGCGGCGGCCGGCGGCACCCTCGTCGACCCCTCCGCCACGGTCACCGGGCACTGCGTGGAGGCGGTGGTCGGCGCCGGCGCCCGGGTGTACGGCGAGGTGCGGCGCGGGGTGGTCTGGCCGGGCGCGACGGTACGCGAGGGCGAGCGGCTGCACGACGCCATCCGGGCCGGCGACGGCCGCACCGTGCCAGCCACCGCCCAGGGCTGAGCCGCGGCAGCTCCCACCTCCGGGCGCGGGCGGAAGCATCTAGCATGGGCGACGACGCCGACGAACGGAGAAATGCCCCGTGATCACCGCGATCGTGCTGATCGACTGCGCCACCGACGCGATCCCCGAGGTGGCGGAGAACCTGGCCAACCTCCCCGGCGTCAGCGAGGTCTACTCGGTGGCCGGGCACGTCGACCTCATCGCCATCGTCCGGGTCCGCGAGTTCGACCAGATCGCCCAGGTCATCGCGGGCAGCATCTCCAAGGTGCCGGGTGTGCTCAACACGGAGTCGCACATCGCGTTCCGCGCGTACTCCCAGCACGACCTGGAGGAGGCGTTCGCGATCGGCCTGGCCAGCGCCGACTGACCGACAGCCCGGTGCACGGCGGCCGGTCCACCGCGTGGGTGGACCGGCCGTCTGCTTGCCGCTACGTCAGCTCTCGGTCGGAGCCGGCGTGTCGGTGGTGCCGCCGCCCGGAGCCGGCGACTCGGTCGTGCCGCCGCCCGGAGCCGGGGACTCGGTGCCGGTGCCGCCCGGAGCCGGCGACTCAGTGCCAGTGCCGCCCGGGCTGGGCGTACCGCTGGCGCTGGCCTGCGGGACCGGGATGCCCAGCTGGTTGGCGAGCTGGACCAGCTCGTCGTAGTGCGCCTGCAGGATCGGCAGGGCGGTCTGGGCCAGCTGGACCACCGACTGCTCGGAGCCCTGCGAGATCTCCGTCTGGGTGGCCTGGATGGCCTGGACGTGACCAGCCAGCTCGCTGGTCACCCACAGCCGGTCGAACTCCGCGCCGCTGGCGTTGTTCAGCTGGTCGATGACGGCCTGCTGGTCGGCGCTGGGCTCGTTCGGCAGTTCCACGCCGAGCTGGGACGCGGTCTGCTGCACCGTCTGGTCGAGCTGGGTGTGGTCGGTCTTCAGCATCGCGCCCAGGTCCTTGACCCCCTGGTTCTGGCCCTTCTGCTGGGCCAGGTCACCGGCGGTGATCTCGAACAGGTTGACCTGGTGCACCGCCTGCAGATACTGGGTGTCCTGCGTCGACGGCTGTGCCGCGGCCTGCGCGGCCGCGGCCGGCGCAACGCCGACCAGTACCAGCGCGGCCAACAGGCCGAGGCGTTTGATACCCAACATGTTCCCCCCCTTGAGACGTTGGACCGCACGGATACCCGGCTCACCGGGGTTATTCCTGCGATCGCCCGTCGCGCGGGGTCTACCGGTCGCGCCGTGGCCGTCCCACTCCTGGTCGGATGGGCGGTGGGGTGGACGCGGACACGACGTGGCGCCCGCCGGAATTCCGGCGGGCGCCACGTAACGGTGCGATCGGGGGGTCAGTGGCGGCTCTCGCCGC
>NZ_QGKR01000334.1 GCF_003172955.1 Micromonospora acroterricola
CAGCACCGCCCTGCCGGACAGCAGCACCCCCTTCATCCCGACACCGTCGGTCGGGCCGGTGGTGATCCCGCTGCCCGGGGTGGCCGAGCCCGCGCTGATGGCGGCGAGGATCGGCATCGACGCGGTGCCGGCGAGCAGCGCGACGGTGAGCAGGTAACCTCGGGAGGGGCCGCCGGCGCCGGAGGCGCGGTGCGCGCCGACCACCCGGCGATAGCCACCGGCGGACCGGTGCCGGCCGAGCTCGGGTGCCCCGGGACCGTCACCTGGCTCGTACACCGCGCACCCCTTGTCGTCGGCCGTCGGAGGACCCGGACGGGCGTAGCCGGTGGAGAACACCGGCAAATCACCCGATCGGCGCGATCCTGCGGCAATCAGCCTCGCCCAGTCACCCTCCGTCAGCCAACCTCCACAGCGTGTCGACACGCGGAGACGACCCGAACGGTGACGAACCATCGCCGGAACGCCCGGTCGCCCCGGTCGGGCACGATGGCGACAAACGGCGTCAGACAGGTGGCGGTGGGAATGCGGGGCGGGCGTACTGTGGGCGCGCTCACCTGCTCTGCGAATATGGAGCACGACGGCAACGCAGCCGTGACCTCCGCGCACCCTCGCGGCAGGCGCGGTTGAGCGCCGGCGCTCCCGATCCGGGTTCGGCCAGAACCCGGTTCACGCCGTGCGGCAACCCCCACCGGGGCTAGGCGCGGCCGCCAGGAACCGGTCCGGCAGCAGCCGGGCAGGCGCACGAGTTGCGCGGCCGGGTGACCCCCCGGTGCCGACGCAGACACGACAGGGAGAGACCGATGGCAAAGGGCGACCCCGGGGGCACCACCCGCAGCAGGCGGCCTGCACCCCGCTCCAAGAAGGGCGCGGCCGGCAGTCCGGAGCTGGTGCAGCTGCTCACCCCCGACGGTGAGCGGATCGACAGCGCCACCGGGCCGGACGGCACCGAGTACCGCGTCGACTTCACCGACGAGGAGTACCGCGGGCTCTACCGCGATCTGGTGATGGTCCGCAAGCTGGACGCCGAGGCGACCGCCCTCCAGCGCCAGGGCGAGCTGGGCCTCTGGGCCAGCCTGCTCGGCCAGGAGGCCGCGCAGGTCGGCTCCGGGCGGGCGCTGCGAACCCAGGACATGGCTTTCCCGACCTACCGGGAGCACGGCGTCCTCTACTGCCGGGGCATCGACCCGATCATGCCGCTCGGCCTGTTCCGCGGTGTCGACCAGGGCGGCTGGGACCCGAACGAGTTCAAGTTCAACATGTACACGATCGTCATCGGTGCGCAGACCCTGCACGCCACCGGTTACGCCATGGGCATCACCATGGACGGCAAGATCGGCACCGACGACGGCGAGGCGGCGATCGCCTACTTCGGGGACGGGGCCACCAGCCAGGGCGACGTGAACGAGGCGTTCGTCTGGGCCAGCGTGTTCAACGCGCCGCTGGTCTTCTTCTGCCAGAACAACCAGTACGCGATCTCCGAGCCGCTGGAGCGGCAGACCCGGGTTCCGCTCTACCAGCGGGCAGCCGGCTTCGGTTTCCCCGGCGTACGGGTGGACGGCAACGACGTGCTGGCCTCGTACGCGGTCACCCGCACGGCGCTGGACAACGCCCGGCACGGGCAGGGCCCAAGCCTGATCGAGGCGTACACCTACCGGATGGGCGCGCACACCACCTCCGACGACCCGACCCGCTACCGGATCGCCAGCGAGGTCGAGTCGTGGCAGGCCAAGGACCCGATCACCCGGGTCAAGGCCTTCCTGGACAAGCAGCAGATCGCTGACGCGGCCTTCTTCGCCGAGGTCGACGAGCAGGCCCGCCGCGAGTCGGTGCACCTGCGCGAGCGGGTGCTCAACATGCCCAACCCGGAGCCGGTGACGATGTTCGACCACGTCTACCCCAACGGGTCCCCACTGCTCGACGAGCAGCGCGCGACGTTCAACCGCTACATGGAGTCCTTCGAAGGGAGCGCCCACTGATGGCCACGGAGACGCTCACCCTCGGCAAGGCCCTCAACACCGGCCTGCGCCGCGCCCTGGAGACCGACCCCAAGGTCATCATCATGGGCGAGGACGTCGGCAAGCTCGGCGGCGTCT
The DNA here is from genome assembly GCF_003172955.1 of Micromonospora acroterricola. Lineage (GTDB taxonomy): Bacteria > Actinomycetota > Actinomycetes > Mycobacteriales > Micromonosporaceae > Micromonospora > Micromonospora acroterricola. The sequence goes on from NZ_QGKR01000334.1 coordinate 2,094, forward strand.
TCCGGATCACCGACGGGCTCCAGAAGGACTTCGGCGACCAGCGGGTCATCGACACCCCGCTGGCCGAGTCCGGCATCATCGGCACCGCGGTCGGTCTGGCCATCCGCGGCTACCGGCCGGTCTGCGAGATCCAGTTCGACGGTTTCGTCTACCCCGCGTACGACCAGATCGTGTCGCAGGTGGCGAAGATGCACTACCGCTCGGGCGGCAGGCTCAGCATCCCGATGGTGATCCGGATCCCGTTCGGCGGCGGCATCGGCGCCGTCGAGCACCACTCCGAGTCGCCGGAGGCGTACTTCGCGCACACCGCCGGTCTGAAGGTCGTGACCTGCTCCAATCCGCAGGACGCGTACGTGATGATCCAGCAGGCCATCGCCTCGGATGACCCGATCGTCTTCCTGGAGCCCAAGCGGCGCTACTGGGAGAAGGGTCAGGTCGACCTGGACGCGCCGCTGTCCGACGCGTACCCCCTGCATGCTGCCCGGGTGGTCCGGCCCGGCACGGACGTGACCCTGCTGGCGTACGGCCCGATGGTCCGGACCTGCCTGGAGGCGGCGACCGCCGCCGCCGAGGACGGCCGGGAGCTGGAGGTCATCGACCTGCGCACGCTCTCCCCGCTGGACCTGGCCGCGGCCTACGAGTCGGTGAAGCGCACCGGCCGTGCCGTGGTGGTGCACGAGGCGCCGTCCAACATCGGGCTCGGCGCGGAGCTGGCCGCGCGGATCACCGAGGAGTGCTTCTACTCGCTGGAGTCGCCGGTGCTGCGGGTGACCGGTTTCGACACCCCCTACCCGGCCGCCCGGGTGGAGGAGGAGTACCTGCCCGACCTCGACCGGGTGCTCGACGCCGTCGACCGCACCTTCGGCTGGTGAGCGGCATGTCCCGGATCAAGACGTTCAACCTGCCCGACCTGGGCGAGGGGCTGACCGAGGGCGAGATCCTGGCCTGGCTGGTCAAGGTCGGCGACACCATCGAGCTGAACCAGCCGATCGTCGAGGTGGAGACGGCGAAGGCGGCCGTGGAGATCCCGGCGAAGTGGGCCGGGCAGGTGCAGGCGATCCACCACCAGGAGGGCACCACGGTCGAGGTCGGTACGCCGATCATCGCGATCGACACCGACCCGGGCGCCGGCCCGCTGGACGCGCCGTCGACCACGGCCACGCCCGGCGGCGACCTGCCCACCCCGTCGGCGGCCTCGCTGGCCGCGGTCGAGGTGGCGCCGGCCGAGGGCATGGTCGAGCCAGGTCTGATCGGCGGTGCCGCCCCGGGTGGGCGGACCGCGGTGCTGGTCGGCTACGGCCCGCGTACCACCGCCGCGAAGCGCCGCCCGCGCAAGGGTGCGGTGCCGGCGCAGGCCGTGGCGGCGCCAGCTCCGGTGGCACCGGCGCCCCCGCCGGCTCCGGTCGCGCCGGCGCCGGCCCTTGACGGGCGGGGCGCCGCGACCGGTGGTCTCGTGCTGGCCAAGCCGCCGGTGCGCAAGCTCGCCAAGGATCTCGGGGTCGACCTGAGCACCCTGACCGGTTCGGGTCCGCTGGGCTCGATCACCCGGGAGGACGTGCAGCGGGCGGCGAGCGGCGCCGTAGCGGCGGCCGAGCCGATCACGGCGACGGCGGTGGCGACGAGCGCCGCGAGCTTCGGCGCGGACCGCGAGCAGCGCATCCCGGTCAAGGGGGTACGCAAGCTCACCGCCGAGAACATGTCCCGCTCGGCCTTCACCGCCCCGCACGTGACGGAGTTCCTGACCGTCGACGTGACCCGGGCGATGAAGGCGCTGGACCGGCTGCGCGGCCGGCGGGAGTGGCGCGACGTCCGGGTGTCGCCGCTGCTGCTGGTGGCGAAGGCCGTGCTCCTGGCGGTCAAGCGGCACCCGATGGTCAACTCGACCTGGGCGGGCGACGAGATCGTGGTCAAGGAGTACGTCAACCTCGGCATCGCGGCGGCCACCGAGCGTGGCCTGATCGTGCCGAACGTCAAGGACGCCGGCCGGCTCTCGCTGCGTGAGCTGGCGGACGCGCTGAACGATCTGGTGCAGACGGCGAAGTCCGGCCGTACCTCGCCGGCGGACATGTCCGGCGGCACCCTGACCATCACCAACGTCGGGGTGTTCGGAGTGGACACCGGCACGCCGATCCTGCCTCCGGGCGAGTCGGCGATCCTGGCCTTCGGCGCGGTACGGGAGATGCCCTGGGTGCACAAGGGCAAGGTCAAGCCGCGTCAGGTCACCACGCTGGGCCTGAGCTTCGACCACCGGATCATCGACGGTGAGCTGGGCTCGAAGTTCCTGCGCGACATCGGCGACTTCCTCGCCGACCCGGAGGCGGCGCTGCTCGCCTGGACCTGATCGTCCGAACGCCAGCCACGGCCGGTGTGCCACGGGTTAACGCCCGGCACACCGGCCGTGTCCGTTGGACGACGGAACCGTCGGCGGAAAGCCCTTTTGACCTTTGATTGTTAGGCAGGTGTCTCAGCTCACCTAATAATCGATGGAAGTTCGCCGGGTTGTGCGGTTGAATAGACGCATCAGGGGCCGACAACCGAATAGCCAGGGGGACCCACCCATGAGCATGATCGAGCGAATCCGCAACCACCGCGACGCCACCCGCCGCGCCCGTGCCATCGAGCACGCGCTGCGCTCGGCGAACTCGCCGGCAGTTCGCGAGGAGATCCTCATCATCGCCCAGCGTCACATGAGCTGACGCTCCACGACACTCCTCACCTCCTCCAGATCGATGGCCCACCCGGCCCACCGGGTGGGCCATCGGCGTTTCCCCACCTCGTGACACCGGGATTCCGCCGTGCCGCAGCGCCCGGTACGGTGGGCTTCGGTCGCCGCCCGCCGGCCCGGTACAGGGCGAGCCGATAGAAGCTGCTCGACACCGACCGGCAACGCGGAGTGACGACCGGTGCTCCTTGGACGCCCCGTGTGGCCACCGGATACGGTGCGGGGAGCCGGCACGGCGGTACGCCGGTGACGCCGGCAGCCATGCCGAGGAGACCGATCGGCACCGGCGGCCGACATGTGATGGAGGAGGCGCACCCATGACGTCCGAGGGCCCGCACCGCCCCGGCCAGGAGCCGGACGAGGTGTCACCGGGCGCCGGCGGACCGGCGCCGTACGGCGACCGCCCGGCGCAGCCGGACAACGGCTACAACGCCGCCGGCCCCGACCTGGGCTGGGCACCCCCGCCGCCGGCGCGGCCGAACCCGCCTGCCCCGGCGTGGGCCGCCCAGACGGAGCAGCCACCGAACCCGGCCTGGGGTGCCGCGGCAGCTCCGCAGCCCACCGAGCCGACACAGCCCGCCTGGGCCGCCGGCGGTGGCGCGAGCGAGCCGCAGCAGCAGCAGCCCGGCAACTGGCCCGGCAACAGCGGGGCAGCGGAGCCTCCCCAGCCCGCGCCCTGGCCCGCCCAGCAGCAGAACTGGACGCCGGCCGAGCAGAACGCCCCCGCCTGGACCACCGGCGCCGCCGAGCAGCCCGACTGGGCGCAGGCGCAGCCGGCCGCCCGGGGGGCCGCACAGGTGCCACCGGCCACCGCCGCCTGGCCCGCCCAGGACGACCCGGCACGCTCCGGCGGCTGGAACGCCGACGCCCCGCAGGAGGACCCGGCCCGCTCCGGCGGTTGGAGCGGCGCGGCACAGGCCAACCCACCCGCCGGCGACTGGCGCGGCGCCGAGCAGCAGCAGCAGCAGCCCGAGTCGTCGCAGGCCGCGGGCTGGTCCGGCGCTTCCGGTCAGCAGGACGACCCGTCCGGCTCCGGCGGCTGGGCCACCGGCGCCGCCGGTCGTGACGACCAGCCGGTGTGGACGCCGGCCGAGCAGTCGGCCCCGGCCTGGGGCCAGGCCGCCGAGCCGACCGAGCAGCCGGCCCCCGGGTGGGGTCAGGCCGAGCCGGCCGCGGCCCGTGGCGCGGCTCAGGTGCCGGCACCGACGCAGAACTGGCCCGGCCAGGACGACCCGGCCCGCTCCGGCGGCTGGGCCGCACAGCAGGAGGCGCAGCCCGCCGGGTGGGGTGAGGGCACCGACGTCAAGCAGGACGAGCCCGCGCAGCCCGCCGCCTGGGGCGGCCCCGAAGGCCGCCCGCAGCAGCCGGACTGGGTGCTCTCGGCGCAGGACCAGCCGGCCGAGCGACCGGAATCGGCGGAGTGGACCCCGGAAGCGACCGGCACCCCGGCCCGGGCCAGCGCCAGCGTGCCCAGCAACGACGGGACGCCCGCCTGGGCCGGCGCCCCGGACAGCCCCGCCCAGGGCAGCGCCGGCGTGCCGGAGTCCCAGCCGTGGGCTCCCGGCGAGGTCTGGGGGCGCGCCGAGGCGGAAGCCGCCCAGTCGCGCGGTGGATGGGAGGCGGGCCGGGGCGACGAGTCGCCGGTCTACCAGCCCGCCCCCGCGCCGGGCATCTCGCCGGCCAACGCGGTGCCACTGCCTCCGCAGGAGCAGCGCGTGCCGGGGGCGAGCCTGGCCGCCGCACCGCCGGCCAGCTACGTGCCGCCGACCCAGTTCTCTCCGGCCCCCGAGCAGCCGGCGTACGCCGAGCGGGAGAGCCCGGACGCCGCCGCGCAGTACGAGGCGGAGCCGACGGGTTGGGGCCGGGCCGAGGAGCCCTCGGCGGGCGGCTCGGTGGTGCCCGCTCCCCGTACCTCTCCGGAGGCCGGAGCGGGCCGCGCGGTCGTACCGGCGCCGGAGGCCGAGTCGGCGGCCGGCGCGGCGGGCCGTGCCTCGGCGAGCGCCTCGGTGCCGCTGGCCAGTCGGGTGATGCCGCCGACCGACCAGGCCGTACGACCGGCAAGTTCCCCCGCGCCGCAGCCCCGGGTCTACGGTCGCCCGTCGCGGCCGGAGCCGGAGAACGAGCCGGAGCAGGCGTCGCCGGAGTCGTTCCCAGCCGACCAGGGTCCCGAGCGTCAGAGCGCACCGGACTGGCAGAACGGCCCCGAGCGTCAGAGCGCACCCGACTGGCAGAATGCCCCCGACCGACAGGGCCCGCCGGACTGGCAGAACGGCCCCGACCGACAGGCCGCACCCGACTGGCAGAACGGCGCCGACCGACAGGCCGCACCCGACTGGCAGAACGGCGCCGACCGTCCCGCCGCACCCGGCTGGGGCGGCGAGTCCGCGGCCGAGCCGCGCTTCGACGACCGGCCGTCGGCGCCCAACGGGTTCGGTGAGGCCGCGTCCGCGCCGCCGGCGTTCCCGCCGGGGGTGCCGTCGTTCGTCGACACGCCGGGCAGCAACCGGCCGGTGAACGGGGTCCGGCCGCAGGCCGGCGCCGAGCGCCCGGCCGACCCGTTCGGCGGCCCGGGGTCACCGGCCGCCGGCAGCGCCGCGGTGAACGGCAC
>NZ_QGKR01000326.1 GCF_003172955.1 Micromonospora acroterricola
GCGCGGCCAGCAACGGGGGCAGGGCCGGCAGGTCGACGGTCGGGAGGTCCATCCCCCCAGTCAACCCGAACCATCCTCGTCCGGGGCGGCGGGGGCTGGACGAGTGGTTTGGGCTACCCCGTCCGACGCCGACCGGGCCGCGCCGACCGGGAGGCCGTGGTCACTTCGTCCGGACCGGCAGGCCCGCCGGGCCCGCGCCCCGCAGCGAGGCGGTCACCGTACGGTCGCTGAGCCACAGGTAGCAGCGGACGCCCCGGTCGCCGACCCGCCAGCGCCCCGCACCGGGTGGGCGGACCACCACCCCACTGCGGAACCGCAGGCCGGCGTCGTCGGGCACCCCCACGTACCTGCCGAGGACGCTGCGGCAGCCGGTGTAGAGCGGCGCCCAGTCGGCGTCCCGGGTCGGGTACGGCCGGTCCGGTGCCCGCCACACCCCGACGAACTCGGCGTCGTGGCGGGCAGCGCACTCCACCGGGACCAGCGTCTGCACGCCCCGGCCGGCCCCGCCGCGGGTCTGCTGGCAGCCCAACCGCAGCCCGGAGGGACCCTTCAACGCGTCCCGCAGGCTGCCTGAGCGGACCACCACCGTGGCCGCCGCCTCCACCGTGGTCAGCTCGCTCAGATCGCAGCGGTACCAGCGGGAACCGGCCGCCCAGCCCGGCTGCGAGGGCAGCGCCACCGACAGCCGCAGCCGGCCGGCCCTCCAGTCGTCGCCCACGTACCCGGTCGCCCGGGTGTCGCACTCGGCGAACGCGCCGCGCAACTCCGCCGAGCCTCCGGCCGGGGCGGCGGTCCGCTCGGCCGGGAACGCCCCCACATGCACGGTCTCCACCCGGTGGGGGCCGGCGCAGTCCATCGGCTGGTAGCTGGCCAGCGTGACCACGTCGGTGAAGTCGGCCGCCTGACACACGCCGGCTGCCGGGGTGAACGCCGTCGCGGGCGGCAGCGCCGCCCAGTCGTCGGTCAGGTCACCGTCCAGGTCGCCGGACCCGGCGCAGCCGACCAGCAGAACCGCCGTGACGGCAGTGGCGAGCAGGGTCGTCATGGCACGGCGCATCGCGGCCTCCCCCAGCCACCGACCATCTTCCGACGGCGTGACAAGGGTAACCGGAAATGACCTTCCGGTGACAGACCGGAATCGTCGTACGTGAGATCAGGCGTTCACCACGGCCAGCGGGCTGGGCACCGGGTCGCCGGCCGTGCCGGGTGCCGCCGCGGCCGGGTCGGCGCCCAGCTCGACCACCCGGTTGTCGGCGTCCACGTGCACCACCCGCGGCCGGTACGACCGGGCCTCGGCGTCGTCCATCTGCCCGTACGAGATCAGGATGACCAGGTCACCGGGGTGCACCAGGTGCGCGGCCGCCCCGTTGATGCCGATCACGCCGCTGCCCCGCTCGCCCGGAATGACGTACGTCTCGAGCCGGGCCCCGTTGGTGATGTCCACGATCGCCACCTGCTCGCCGGGGAGCAGGTCGGCGGCGTCGAGCAGGTCCTCGTCCACCGTCACCGAACCGACGTAGTGCAGGTCGGCCTGGGTCACCGTGGCCCGGTGGATCTTCGACTTGAGCATGGTGCGCAGCATCGGGATGGCCTTTCGTGAAAGTGGTGGAGTGCGGCCGGGGTCAGGAACGGGGGGCGAGGTGGATCGACGCGTTGTCGATCAGCCGCGTGGCGCCCACCCACGCGGCGATCACCAGCCGCGCCGGCCCGGACACCGGCCCCGGCTCCAGCTCCGGATCGGTGAGCACCAGGTAGTCGAGCCGGGCGCCCGGCGTACCCGCGCCGAACGCGGCGTGCGCGGCGGTCAGCACCGCCCCCGCGTCCAGGCCAGCGTCGGCGGCCCGCGCCCCGGCCCGCAGCGCCGCGGACAGGCTCAGCGCGGCGGCCCGCTCCGGCCCGCTCAGGTAGCGGTTGCGGCTGGACAACGCCAACCCGTCCGGCTCCCGGACGGTCGGCACGCCCACCACCGCGACGGGCACGTCCAGGTCGCGGACCATCCGCCGGACCAGGGTGAGCTGCTGGTAGTCCTTCTCGCCGAAGAACGCCAGGTCGGGCTGGGTGATCTGGAGCAGCTTCAGCACCACGGTGAGCACGCCGTGGAAGAAGCCGGGGCGACTGGCACCCTCCAGCTCCCCGCCGAGCGGACCCGGGTCAAGCCGCACCCGGGGCTGGCCGTCCGGGTACATCTCGGCGACCGACGGGGCGAAGACCACGTCGGCGCCCGCCCGCCGGCACACCTCCAGATCCGCGTCCAGGGTCCGCGGATAGCGGTCGAAGTCCTCGTTCGGCCCGAACTGCAACGGGTTCACGAAGATCGTCACCAGCACGTGGTCGGCCTGTTCCCGGGCCGCCCGCAGCAGCGTCTCGTGCCCGGAGTGCAGGGCACCCATCGTCATGACCACGCCCACCGTGCCCTTCAGCGCGGCACGCGCCTCGGCCAGCTCGACGCGGGTGTGCACAAGCTGCGTCATGCGGCCACCTCCCGGCCACTGCCGGCGAGCACGCCGAGCAGCGACGCAGCGTCCGCCGGCCGCAACCGGCCGGCGGCGATCGCCCGGTCGGCGGTACGCCGGGCCAGCGCGAGGTAGGCCGGAACGGACTCCGGCGCGGTGGCGGCCAACCGGGTCAGGTGCCGCTGGACGGTGCCCGCGTCACCGCGGGACACCGGGCCGGTCAGCGCGTCGTCGCCGAGCCGCAGCGCGTTCTCCAGGGCGGCCCGCAGCAGCGGGGCGAGCACCTTCTCCGGCCGGGCCACCCCGGCGTCGCGCAGCCGGTCGGCCGCCTCGTTCACCAGGGTCACCAGGTGGTTCGCGCCGTGCGCCAGCGCGGCGTGGTAGAGCGGGCGGTCGGCCTCACCCACCCACTCGGGTACACCCCCGAGGTCGGCGACCAGCCGGGCGGCCAACGGGCGCAGCTCCGCCGGGGCGGTCACCCCGTACGAGATGCCGGCCAGCCGGGGCAGGTCGTCCGGCGTACCGGTGAAGGTCATCGCGGGGTGCAGGGCGAGCGGCCGGGCGCCCACCGCGGCGGCCGGCGCCAGCACGGCCAGCCCGTGCGCGCCGGAGGTGTGGGCGACCACCTGGCCCGGACGCAGCGCGCCCCGGTGGGCCAGGTCGGCGACCACCCCGGCCAGCGCGTCGTCCGGCACCGCGATCAGCAGCAGGTCGACGGCGGCGTGGGCGACGGCGGTCACCGGGCGGCGGGGCACCTCGGGCAGCAGCAGGGCGAGCCGGGCCCGGCTCGCTCCGGAGGTGCCGGCGACGGCGACGACGCGGTGGCCAGCGGCGGCGAGTGCGGCGCCCAGCACGGCACCGACCCGTCCGGCGCCGACGACACCGACGGTGAGCAGGCGGGAGGTGACGGCAGCCGGGGCGCCGGTGACGGCGCGATCCCGCGATGCGGCGGGCCCGTGCGGGGCGGCCGGACGCGGGCGCAACGGTGCGCTCATGACGACGATCCAGTCCTCGAGAAGGGGTACCGGTCGATCGCAAGTATGCGCCCGGCCCGCCGAACCGGGACAAGCATGTGTGAAAACCTTCACCACCGAAGGAAGGGCCCCCTCAACCGGTGACCGTAGGGTCGGAACGGTGGTGCCACCTGACCGTGGAGGGAACTGATGCCGATCCCCTGGCGGGACGCGATGAGCCGGGCCCTCTACGGGCCGGGCGGCTTCTTCGTCGCTGGTGCCGGACCGGCCGACCACTTCCGGACCAGCGTGCACGCCTCCCCGGCGTTCGCCGGCGCGCTGTTGCGCCTGATCTCCGAGGTCGACGCGGCCCTCGGCCGCCCTCCCCGCCTCTCCGTGGTCGACGTGGGGGCTGGGCGCGGGGAGTTACTGCATGCCCTGCTCAGCCTGGTCTCAACTGAGGACGCCGCCGGGCTCGTCTTGACCGAGGACGCCGCCGGGCTCGCGGTGGGGGTTTCCGGGGAGCCCACCCGCTCCGGGCGGTCAGGCTTGATCCCTCCGCGGGCGGGCTCCCCGGAAACCCTGACTTCCGCGGCCTCCGCCCGTCCGTCGGGCGAGGAGCCGTCGTCGGTCGCCGTTCGTCCGTCGCTGGCGGAACGGGTGCGGTTGACGGCGGTGGAGCTGGCACCGCGACCCGAACACCTGCCTGAAGAGATCGAGTGGGTGTCCGAGGTTCCTGCTGAGATCACCGGGGTGCTGCTGGCCACTGAGTGGTTGGACAACGTTCCGCTGGATGTGGCGGTGCACACCGAGGACGGCTGGCGGTACGTGCTGGTCGACCCGGCCAGTGGGGTGGAGACCGTCGGGGAACTCGTCAGCCTCGATGATCTCGACTGGCTGACGGAATGGTGGCCCACCAGCTCTCCCGGTGCCGACGGTGACCCGGATCGGGCCCAGGCCTGGACGGGCGCGGCTGGCGCAACCGAGTCGGGTTTCCGGGCAGCCCGGCCGGCGGAGGGATCAAGCCTGACCGCCCGGAGCCGGCCGGGCTGCCCGGAAACCCCCCACAGCGACCAACGGCGGGCCGAGATCGGCCGGACCAGGGACCGAGCGTGGGCGGGCGCGGTTAGGAAGATCCAGCGCGGGATGGCGGTGGCGGTCGACTACGGGCACCTGCGGAAGAGCCGGCCGGTCGACGGGACGTTGACCGGGTACCGGGCTGGGCGGCAGGTGCCTCCGGTGCCGGACGGGTCTGCTGACGTGACCGCCCACGTGGCCATGGACTCGGTCGCCTCCGCCGGTGCGGCGGTCGCCCGGTGCGCGTACTCCCTGGTCTCTCAGCGGGAGGCGCTGCGGGCGCTCGGCGCCGACGGCGGCCGACCGCCGCTGAGCCTGGCCGGCTCCGACCCGGCGGGGTACGTGCGGGCGCTGGCCGCCGCGTCGGCGGTGGCCGAGCTGACCGACCCGGCCGGGCTCGGCGGGCACTGGTGGCTGCGGCAACCGGTCGGCATCCCGCTCGGCCCGGCCGTGGCACGATGACGGGCATGACCACCGACGCCGGGGACCTCCGTGAACTGACCGTCGGCACCGGGGCCGGCCTGGTGGCCGGGACCGGCGGTCAGCAGCTCGGCACCGACATGGTGCTGAACATCGGCCCCCAGCACCCCTCCACGCACGGCGTGCTGCGGCTGAAACTGGTGCTCGACGGCGAGCGGGTGATCGCCTGCGAACCGATCGTCGGCTACATGCACCGGGGGGCGGAGAAGCTCTTCGAGGTGCGCGACTACCGGCAGATCATCGTGCTGGCCAACCGGCACGACTGGCTCTCGGCGTTCTCCAACGAGCTGGGTGTGGTGCTCGCGGTGGAACGGCTGATGGGCATGGAGGTGCCGGAGCGTGCCACCTGGCTGCGGATGGCGCTCGCCGAGCTGAACCGGGTGCTCAACCACCTGATGTTCCTCGGCTCCTACCCGCTGGAGATCGGGGCGATCACGCCGGTCTTCTACGCCTTCCGGGAGCGCGAGACCATCCAGGCGGTGATGGAGGAGGTCTCCGGCGGCCGCATCCACTACATGTTCAACCGGGTGGGCGGGCTCAAGGAGGAGGTTCCGTACGGGTGGACCGGACGGGCCCGCGCGGCGATCGGCGAGGTACGCCGGCGGCTGCCCGACCTGGACCACCTGATCCGCCGCAACGAGATCTTCCTGGCTCGGACGGTGGGCGTGGGGGTGCTCTCCGCCGCCGACGCCGCAGCGTTCGGCGCGTCCGGGCCGGTGGCCCGGGCCTCCGGGCTCGACCTGGACCTGCGCCGCGACGATCCCTACCTGGCCTACGACGAGCTGGACGTGCCGGTGGTCACCCGCACCGCCGGCGACTGCCACGCCCGCTTCGAGGTGCTGCTCGACCAGGTGTACGCCTCGCTGGACCTCGCCGAGCAGTGCCTGGACCGGGTGGACCGGCTGACCGGGCCGATCAACATTCGGCTGCCCAAGGTGCTGAAGGCGCCGGAGGGCCACACCTACGCCTGGACCGAGAACCCGCTCGGCATCAACGGCTACTACCTGGTCTCCCGTGGTGAGAAGACGCCCTGGCGGTTGAAGCTGCGCACCGCGTCGTACGCGAACGTGCAGGCGCTGGCCACCCTGCTCCCCGGCTGCCTCGTGCCGGACCTGATCGCCATCCTCGGCTCGATGTTCTTCGTGGTCGGCGACATCGACAAGTGACCGGCCAGCGCCGGATCAGCGCCAGCGGTCCGTGACCGGGGCGCCGCCGGCGCGCGGGACGTCGTCCTGCGGCGGGTAGCCGTACCGTTCCTCGTCCCGGCGCCGGCCGGCCCGCTCCGGTGCGGGCTCCGCCTGGTGGCCGCGTTGGCGTGGCGGGCGCCACTCGTCCGGCACCGGCACGCCACCCACCGGCAGCGCCGGCCGGTCCGCCCGCTCGTCCCGGTGGTACGACTCGCGCTCCTCGTACCGGCGCGGCTCCTCGTGGCGGCGCGGCTCCTCGTGCCGGCGCGCGTCCTCGTGCCGGCGCGGCTCCTCGTGGCGGACGGCGGCCCAGCGGTCGGCCATCCGGTACTCGGTGCCGGTGGCGTCGGCGTGCACCTCGGCCCGGCGCTCACCGACGCGCAGCTCACGGCCGTCCTCGTCGTCGCGGACGGCCGCCCAGCGGTCGCCCGTGCGCAGCTGTGACCAGTACTCGCCGGTGTCGTCCGCCCGCAGGGCCGGCCCGGGCTGCGGCGCGGCGGCGCTCGCCCGGTCGGGTTCACGCTGCTCCGACCAGCCCCGGTCGTCCGGGCTCGCCCAGGAAGCAGGCTGCGGCCGGTCCGGTACGCGCTGCGGCCCCGACCCCCAGCCGGGCTCGTCCGGTGGGGCGTACGTGTCACGCGGATCGGTCCACTCCGGCTCGTCCCGGCGGTCCGTCCAGCCGGGCTCACCCCGGCTCGCGGGCTGCGCGCCCCACGAACGGTCATCGGCGGGGCGGGCACGGTCGTCGCCGTACCCGGACCGCGGGTGCTCCTCCGGCTCACCCCACGAGCGGTCGGCCGGCCGGGAACGCTCCTCCGCGCCACCGCCCCGGGTCCACTCCTGCGCCGGCGGGGACCACTGGCCGGCGTACCCGCCCCCGTACCGGCCGCCGGGCTCGGCGGCGCCCCCGTCCACCACGGTGTGCCGGGTGGTGACGTGCACGGTCTCGGTGTGCCGCACCACGCCGACCGGACGGTGCGCCGGCTCGGCGCGGTCGTGCTCAGGAGGCCGGTGCGCCGAGGCGTACCCGGCGGCGGCCGGCCGCTCCCCGCCGTACACGCCGCTGGCCGGCTGCGCGGCCTCGGCGGACGCCCGGTGGTACGCCGGCGGTTCATCGTCCGGGCGCTCGGGGCGGCCACGCCGGGCGGCGACGTCCTCCGGGCCCGACACCCGGCTCCGGCCGGTC
>NZ_QGKR01000369.1 GCF_003172955.1 Micromonospora acroterricola
GTTAGAGGCCGGAGAGGCGTTGGCCGGCTCTGACGACGGCCATGGCGTGGCGTTCGCCCGGGCGGCGGCCGAGGCGTTCGATCGGGCCGGAGATGCTGACGGCGGCGATCACCCGGCCGGTGCGGTCCCGGATCGGGGCGGAGACGCTCGCCACACCGGCCTCCCGCTCCGCGACACTCTGCGCCCAGCCGCGGCGCCGTACCTCGGCGAGGGTGCGGCCGGTGAACTTGCTGCGCGGCAGGAGCGGCATCACCGCCTCCGGTGGCTCCCAGGCGAGCAGGATCTGGGCCGCGGAACCGGCGGTCATCGGCAGCACCGAGCCGACCGGAACGGTGTCCCGCAGACCGCTGGCGCGTTCCGCCGCCGCCACGCAGATGCGTTCGTCGGCGCGGCGCAGGTAGAGCTGGGCGCTCTCACCGGTGGCGTCGCGCAGGGCGGCCAGCAGCGGCTCGGCGGCGGTCAGCAGAACGTCCGGTGCGGCGTTGGCCAGCTCGCCCAGGCGGGGGCCGGGACGCCACCTGCCCTGGGTGTCCCGCACCAGCATCCGGTGTATCTCCAGTGCCTGGGCCAGCCGGTGCGCGGTGGCCCGGGGCAGCTTCGTGCGCTCAACGAGTTCGGCCAGGCTGGCGCCGTCGACGCAGGCGGCCAGGATGACCACCGCCTTGTCGAGAACGCCGACACCGCTCATACTGTGTCCCACAAGCCGAAACTTACCTCCCAGAATTTAGGATGTCCAGATGGTGGGAGTCACTCCTGAGCCGAGGACCCTGGCCGAGAAGGTCTGGGACGCGCACGTCGTACGGTCCGCCGCTGGTGAGCCGGACCTGCTCTTCATCGACCTGCACCTGCTGCACGAGGTGACCAGCCCGCAGGCGTTCGACGGGCTGCGGCTCGCCGGGCGTCGGGTGCGCCGTACCGACCTGACGCTCGCGACCGAGGACCACAACACCCCGACCGGGTACGCCGATCCGGCATTCCGGTCCCGCCGTGGTGACCTGCTCACCATCGCGGACCCCACGTCGCGCACGCAGATCGAGACGCTGCGCCGCAACTGCGCCGAGTTCGGCGTGCGGCTGCACCCCCTCGGCGACGACAACCAGGGCATCGTGCACGTGATCGGCCCGCAGCTCGGGCTCACCCAGCCGGGCATGACGATCGTCTGCGGCGACTCCCACACCGCCACCCACGGCGCGTTCGGCGCGCTCGCCTTCGGCATCGGCACCAGCGAGGTCGAGCACGTGCTGGCCACCCAGACGCTGCCGCAGAGCCGGCCGAAGACCATGGCCGTGAACGTCACCGGCCGGCTCGCCCCCGGCGTCACCGCCAAGGACCTGGTGCTTGCGCTCATCGCCCAGGTCGGCACCGGCGGCGGTCGCGGGCACATCGTCGAGTACCGCGGCGAGGCGATCCGTGCCCTCTCCATGGAGGGGCGGATGACCATCGCCAACATGTCCATCGAGTGGGGCGCCAAGGCCGGCATGATCGCGCCGGACGAGACCACCTTCGCGTACCTCAAGGGTCGGCCCAACGCGCCCCAGGACGCGGACTGGGACGCGGCGCTGGAGTGGTGGCGGACGCTGCCCACCGACGAGGGCGCGCGCTTCGACGCCGAGGTGACCCTGGACGCCAGCGGGATCACCCCCTTCGTCACCTGGGGCACCAACCCCGGGCAGGGCGCGCCGCTGAGCGCGCCCGTGCCGGATCCGGAGGAGTTCACCACCGACTCGGAGCGCACCGCGGCTCGCCGCGCGCTGGAGTACATGGACCTGCGCCCCGGCACCCCGCTACGCGAGCTGCCCATCGACGTGGTCTTCGTGGGCTCCTGCACCAACGGCCGGCTGGAGGACCTGCGGGCCGCCGCCGACGTCCTGCGCGGCCACAGGGTCGCCGACGGCGTCCGGATGCTCGTGGTGCCCGGCTCCGCCGCCGTGCGGGAGGCCGCCGAGGCCGAGGGGTTGGACAAGGTCTTCGCCGACGCCGGCGCCGAGTGGCGGTTCGCCGGCTGTTCGATGTGCCTGGGGATGAACCCCGACACGTTGAAGCCGGGCGAGCGCTCCGCCTCCACCTCCAACCGCAACTTCGAGGGCCGTCAGGGCCGGGGCGGGCGCACCCACCTGGTCTCCCCGCCGGTCGCCGCCGCCACTGCCGTGGTCGGTCGGCTGGCCGCCCCCGCCGACCTGTAGAAGGGACCCGACCGATGGACAAGTTCACCACCCACACCGGCACCGCCGTGCCGCTGCGGCGATCCAACGTGGACACCGACCAGATCATCCCGGCCGTGTACCTCAAGCGGGTGACCCGGACGGGTTTCGCCGACGGGCTGTTCAGCGCCTGGCGCGAAGATCCGGCATTCGTGCTCAACGATGAAACCTATTCCGGCGCGTCGATCCTCGTCGCCGGCCCGGAGTTCGGCACCGGCTCCTCTCGGGAGCATGCCGTCTGGGCCCTGCGGGACTGGGGTTTCCGCGCAGTGGTGGCCCCGCGCTTCGGCGACATCTTCCGGGGCAACGCACTCAAGGAGGGCCTGCTGCCGGTCGAGTTGGAATTGAAAGCCGTCGAAGAATTGTGGGATCTGATCGAGGCGGATCCGCGTACCCCGGTGACAGTCGACCTGACCGCCCGGCAGCTCCGGGCCGGCGACGCCAGCTGGTCGTTCCCGCTGGACGACTTCAGCAGGTGGCGGTTGCTGGAGGGCCTGGACGACATTGGACTCACCCTCCGGCACGCCGCCGACATCGACGCCTACGAGGCCGGCCGATTGCCGTTCCTGCCCTCCGTGGCATAGCCGTACGCCCCATCGCACAGCGGATTCCGCCCCCACCGGTCCGACCGGTGGGGGCGAATCCGTTACGACACAAGGGCTTTTTTCCACCGAATGTTTGTGTCCCGGCAGCACAGGGCATACCGTGCGCGCAGAATGGCTCGCGTCGAGTCAGTTGCACAATCGGGAGGAAGTCGTGAACAAGGCCGAGCTCATCGAGGCGCTCGCCGTTCGCCTGGGGGACCGGAAAACGGCGACGGCCGCGCTCGACGCGGTCCTCACCGAGGTCCAGGCGGCGGTCACCAAGGGCGAGAAGGTGGCGATCACCGGATTCGGAGCCTTCGAAAAGCGTGTGCGTGGCGCACGAACAGCGCGGAACCCGCGTACCGGCGAGGCGGTGAAGGTCAAGAAGACGTCTGTCCCGACCTTCCGCCCCGGCGCCGGGTTCAAGGAGATGGTGGCCAGCGGCAAGGTGCCGAAGGCCACGGCGGCGGCTAAGAAGACCGCCACCACCACGGCCAAGGCGGCCGGCACCAAGGCAGCCGGCACCAAGGCGGCGGGCGCCAAGGCCACCACGGCCAAGGCGGCCAGCAAGAAGACCGCCCCGGCCAAGGCGAGCAAGACCGCCACGGCGACCAAGACGGCCGCCAGCAAGAAGACCGCCCCGGCGAAGGCGGGCAAGAGCACCACGGCGACCAAGACGGCCGCCAGCAAGAAGACCGCCCCGGCGAAGAAGAGCGCCGCGGCGACCAGGTCCACCACGGCGAAGAAGACCACCGCGGCGGCCAGCAAGAGCACCACGGCCGCGAGCAAGAGCACGGCGGCGAAGAAGACGTCGGCCAAGAAGGCTCCGGCCAAGAAGTCGGCCAGCAAGCGCTGACCGACCTGCACGAAAGGGCGTCCACCCGTGGGTGGGCGCCCTTTCGGCGTACGTCGGGCCGTTGACCGGGCCGGCCGGCACGCGCAGAATCGCCGTGCCGGCCCCTCCGCCGGCCCGCCGACGGGAAGAGGGCGCCGGTGCGCTATCGCCAGCTCACCACCGGATCGCTCGCGCTGGGCGTCATTCTGCTGATCGACGTGCTGCGGGTGTGGCTGCCCGGCATCATCACCATCTTCGGCCAGGCCGCGTCCACCCCGGCCGAGTTGATGGGCGCGTTCGCCCTCGGCTGGTTCGTGCTCGCGCTGGCCGCGCCGGCCCTGGTCCGGCGGGTGGGCGCCCGCCCGGTCACCGTCGCCGGCGCCGTGGCGCTGGCCGCCGCCCGGCTCGCGTTGACGACCGCTCCGGGCGGGCGTACGCAGCTCTGGTTGGCCACCGCGGGCCTGCTCGCCGGGCTCGTCTGGCTGGTCGGCGTCGCCGCCGACACCGACCGGCCGGTGCCCGGGCTGGCCCTGGGGCTGGCGTTCAACGCGGCCGTGCACGCGGTGCTCGACACGTACGACCTGGTCTGGCGGGGCGACTGGCTCGCCTGGCTGCTCAGCGGGGTCGCGGTGGCACTGTTCCTGCTCGGCGTCGCGCTGCGGGCCCGGCCGGTTCCACCGGCGTCGCCGGCTGGGTCGGCTGCACCGGCGCTGCCCGTCGGGTCCGGTGGCGTTCGCGCCTGGCTGCTGGCCGGGCCGGCACTGCTGCTGGCCGGCATGGTGGCGCTCGCACCGGCCGTGGCCCTGAGCGGTACCTCGTACCTCGTCGCCGGGGACGGCGTGGCCCGCTCGCCGCTGTTCGGACTGGCCCCGGTGCCGGTGGCGGTCGCCGGATTCCTGCTGGCCGCGCTGACCGGCCCGCTCCCGCGGTGGGGCCGGGCGCTCGGGCCGGCGGCGTTGCTGGCCGGTGCGCTGCTCTTCACCCTCGACCGGGGCGACCTGCTGCTTCCGGCCGTCCTGCTCGCCGCCGTCGGTCTCGGCGCCTGCCTCGCCCTCGCCGAGGACGCCGGCCGCGCCCACACCGAGGATGCCGGCCGCGCCCACACTGACGATGCCGGCCGCGCCCACACCGACGATGCCGGCCGCGCCGACACCGACGACGTCGGCCGCGCCGACACCGACGATGCCGGCCTCGCCCACGCCGACGATGCCGGCCGCGCCCACACCGAGGACGCCGGCCGCGCCGACACCGCTGCCGCCGCCGATGGCACCGGCCGTCCCGGCGCCGACGGGGGTGCCGGCCGTGTCGAGGACAACTGCGGGGACGGGGACCGCGCGCGGTGGGCGGGCCGCCGGGGGTACGCGGCCGCCGCCGGCATGCTCGTCTTCGCGCTGGGCGCGGTCGGCTACTACTCCGCCTACGACCTCGGCTACCCCAACGGGGCGGTGCCGGTGGTGGTCGCCGGACTGGTCGCCGTCGTGGCCCTCGCTGCCCGTCCCGCCGGCCGCCCGGTCCCGGCGCCGTTGCCGCCGCTGCGCACCACGGCCGCGGTCACCGCGCTGGCCCTGCTGGCGCCGCTGCTGGCCGACGAGGCGCCGGTCGCCGGCAACCGCGACGGCCCACCGGACCGGCTGACCGTGGTGGCGTACAACATCCGGATGGGCTTCGGGCTGGACGGCCGGTTCGACCTGGCCGCGCTGGCCGACGTCATCGACCGGCAGGGGCCGGACGTGGTGCTGCTCAGCGAGGTGGACCGGGGCTGGCTGCTCAACGGCGGCCACGACACCCTGGACCTGCTGTCCGACCGGCTCGGCATGCCGTACGTCTTCGGGCCGGCCGCCGACCCCGTCTGGGGGGACGCGGTGCTCAGTCGGTGGCCGGTGCGCGATCCGCGAACCCTGCCGCTGCCCGCTGTCGGTGCGCCCACCGGTGCGCAGGCCCTCGCCGTCACCCTGGACCTCGGCGACGGCGTACGCACCGCCGTGGTCAGCACCCACCTGCAACCGCCGCCTGGTCGGGGCCCGGTGGTCCAGGCTCGCGCGGTCGCCGACTTCGCCACCGGGTACGCGGCCGGCCGGCCGCTGGTGGTGGCCGGCGATCTGAACACGGAGCCCGGTGACGAGGCGTTCGGGCAGTTCACCGCCGCCGGTCTGGTCGACGCGCTGGCGGCCGCCCGACCGCTCGCGACCAGCCCGGCCGACGACCCGCGCCAGCAGATCGACCACGTCTTCGTCTCGCCCGGCCTGAACCCCACCGACCCGGTCGCGCCGCCCGGCACGGCCAGCGACCACCTGCCCGTGGCGGTCACCCTCACCCTCCCGCCCCGCTGACCTCGCGGCTACAGGCGGTCGGCGGCGAGCAGCCGGTCGGCGGCGAAGGCGAGCAGCCAGCCACCGCCCTTCGGCGTGGTGAAGTCCTCGTCGGCGCGGCCGCTCAGGTGCTCCAGGGCGCCCGGCAGCACCTTGCCCTGGCTGCACACCGCGACCTGCCCGCCGGCGCAGGCCAGCTCCAGCAGCCGGGCGGCGGTGGCGAGGACCTGCTCGTCGAGCTGCTGACCCGGCTGCGGCTCGTCCAGGTCGCCGCAGATCTCGATCGGCAGGTCGAGCATCGCGGCGGCCGGGTCCAGGGTCTGCACGCAGCGGCGCGGCGAGGCCGACACGAGCCGGGCCGGCCGGACCAGGGCGACCAGCTTCGCGAGCGCGTACGCCTGGGCCCATCCCTCGGCGTCCAACGGCCGACCGGTGTCCGGGCCGGTCCAGGTGGCCCGCTTGCCGGCGTGCCCGTGCCGGACCAGCGCGACCGTCGCGGTCACCGGCGGCAGCGCGGCGAACGCGGCCAGCACCTCGACGTCGTGCGGGTAGCTGACCAGCCGGATCGCGTCGTCCACACCGAGCCAGCGCACGTCGTCCACCTCGGTGCCGGGCTGGAAACCGCCGGTGGCGACCGCGAGCATCGACCAGTAGTCGACCTGCTTCGGCTGGCCCTCGCTGCGGTAGTGCACCGACGGCAGCCGCACCTGCGGCACGCCGCGCACGTCGGACTCCTCGGACACCTCACGGACCGCCGCGACCAGCGGGTGCTCGCCCGGCTCCAGTTTGCCCTTCGGCAGCGTCCAGTCCCCGTAGCGCGGACGGTGCACCAGGCAGACCTGCACACCGGCCGCCGAGGGCCGCCAGGCCACCCCGCCGGCCGCCCGGATGCCGGTCACGGCAGCCATCGGGTCCGTCGGGGCCGGGTGGCCCGGTGCCAGGCGGCCGGGAACCGGGCCCGCATCCGGTGTACCGCCTCGCGTTCCCGCTCGGCGAGCCTTCCGGCGGTGACGGCCAGTTCGTGGTCGTCCGGCCGGTCGGCGGCGAGGGCCAGCCAGGTGTCCGCGGCCACGGCGGCGTCCTGGTGCTCGCCGAGCACGTCCTGCACGCCGGCCAGCGCCCGGGACAGCCGCCGTGCGCCCTTGTGGCGCAGCGCCGGGGCCACCGCGTTGACGGCGTACCGGGCCTGCTTGCCCTCCTTGCGTACGGCGTGCCAGCGGTCGTCTGGCGCGAGTGGGTCGAGGTCGTCGACGCCGGCCGGCCCGGTCAGCTGCCGCCACGGGCGGGCCACCAGCCGGGGCAGCGCCCGCGCCGCCGGTTGGGCGGCCCGGCGGGTGAGCCGGGGGGAGCGGGCGGCCAGCACCAGGGCGTCCACCAGATGCGGGTGG
>NZ_QGKR01000082.1 GCF_003172955.1 Micromonospora acroterricola
TCGCGGCGGTCACCCGGCACAAGGGACACGACGTGCTGGTCGACGCGCTGTCCACGCTCGCCGGTATGCCCTGGACGCTGGTCTGCGCCGGCACACTGGCCCGGGAACCGGAGCTGGTGCGCCGGCTGCGCGAGCGGCTGGCGGGCGCCGGCCTCACCGAGCGGGTCCGGCTGGCCGGCCCGCTGACCGGCGCGGCCCTCGACAACGCGTACGCCGCCGCCGACCTGCTGGTGCTGCCGTCGCGGGGCGAGACGTACGGCATGGTGGTCACCGAGGCGTTGGCCCGCGGCCTGCCGGTGCTCGGCACCGAGGTGGGCGGTCTGCCGGAGGCGCTCGGTCACGCCCCCGACGGTGAGCGGCCCGGGTTGCTGGTCCCGCCGGACGACCCGGCGGCGCTGGCCGGCGCGCTGGCCCGCTGGCTGGGCGACGACGCCCTGCGCGCCCGGCTGCGGCGCGCCGCCCTCCACCGGCGGGACACCCTGACCGACTGGCCGGTGACGACCGCGCTGCTGGCCGCCGTGCTCGAGGAGGTGGCGGCATGACCGCCGAGACCCTGCCGTTCGCCGACTGGCTGCGGCTGCGCGAGCCCGCCGACGCGGCGGCCCGCGCCGAGGACCTGGTGGACGTGGTCCGTCCCCGGCTGACCGGCGAGACGCCGACCCTGGTCCACGACCTGGGCAGCGGCACCGGCTCGATGAGCCGCTGGCTGGCGGCCCGGCTGCCCGGCCCGCAGCACTGGGTCCTGCACGACCGGGACGCCGACCTGTTGGCCCGGGCCGCCGAGGGCATGGCCGGGGTCACCGCCGCCGACGGCGCACCCGTCACGGTCAGCACCCGGTGCGGCGACCTGACCCGACTGACCGCCGCCGACCTGGCCGACGGCGCCCTGGTCACCGCGTCCGCGTTGCTGGACATGCTGACGGCCGAGGAGATTGAGCGGGTGGTGGCGGCCTGCGCGGACGCCGGCCGCCCGACCCTGTTCGCGCTCTCGGTCACCGGACGGGTGCGGCTCACCCCGGCCGACCCGCTGGACGCGGCGATCGAGGCCGCGTTCAACGACCATCAGCGGCGTACCGTCGACGGCCGGCGGCTGCTCGGCCCGGACGCCGTCGCCGCCACCGCCGCCGCGTTCGCCCGGCGGGGCGTCCCGGTCCGTGAGCGGCCCAGCCCGTGGCTGCTCGGCCCGGAGCAGGCCGACCTGACCGCCGAGTGGTTGCAGGGCTGGCTGGGCGCGGCCTGCGAGCAGCGCCCGGACCTGGCCGGCCCGGCCCGGGCGTACGCCGAGCGCCGGCTGGCCGATGCCGCGGCCGGCCGGCTCACCGTGCTGGTCGAGCACCGGGACCTCCTTGCCGGCGGATGAACTACCAGCGCCCGCGATACGTGCACTAGGGCAAGTGGACGATCTTCAGGGAGGCCGACGTCGATGTTCTGGGCCTGGGCGCGAGTGTTCGGCGGGCTGGGACTGCTCGCCGCCCTGCTGTGGCAGGTGGGCGGAGGACCGTTCCTGGCCGGGGTACGACTGATCGACGCGCCGGCGCTGGCCGCGGCGCTGCTCATCGGCGTGCTCACCACGGTCTGCGCGGCCTGGCGGTGGAGCCTGGTCGCTGGCGGCCTGGGCGTGCGGCTGCCGCTGGCGACCGCGGTGGCGCACTGCTACCGGGCGGTGTTCCTCAACGCCACCCTGCCCGGCGGCGTGCTCGGCGACGTGCACCGGGCGGTGCGCCACGGCCGGGACGCCGGCGACGTCAGCCGGGGCATCCGCGCGGTGGTCTGGGAGCGTACCGCCGGCCAGGTGGTCCTGGTGGGCGTCGCGCTGGTGGTGCTCACCGCCTTCCCGTCCCCGGTGCGGCCGTACCTGCCGGCCGCCGCCGCACTGCTGGTCGCGGGTGGGCTGGCCGCCGTGCTGCTGGCGCGGGTCCTGCCGCGGACCGGCCGGTCGCGGTGGGCGCGCGCGCTGCGCACCGCCGTGACGGACGTCCGGTCCGGGCTGCTGGCCCGGCGGACGTGGTTCGGCGTGCTGGTCGCCTCCGCCGTGATGGTCGCCGGTCACCTGGCCACCTTCCTGGTGGCGGCGCGGACCGCGGGCTC
This sequence comes from Micromonospora acroterricola, assembly GCF_003172955.1. Classification (GTDB taxonomy): domain Bacteria; phylum Actinomycetota; class Actinomycetes; order Mycobacteriales; family Micromonosporaceae; genus Micromonospora; species Micromonospora acroterricola. The sequence goes on from NZ_QGKR01000082.1 coordinate 2,089, forward strand.
GGACGCCCCGCTGTCCCGGCTGCTGCCGCTGACGCTGCTCGCCCTGCTGGCCATGGGCCTGCCGCTGAACATCGCCGGCTTCGGCCCGCGCGAGGGAGTCGCCGCGTGGGCGTTCGGCGCGGCCGGGCTCAGCGCCGCCGAGGGTGTCGCCACCGCGACCGTCTACGGTGCACTCGTGCTGGCGGCCAGCCTGCCGGGCGCCGCCGTGCTGCTGGCCCGGCGGGCCCGGATTCCCGCCCCCGCTCGGGAAGCCGCCTCCGGTGGCGGCTGTTGAGCTGGTGGTGAGACGGTATGCGTCGCCGCGCGTCGGTGGCGCTGGACAAAGGAGTCCCATGCCCGAAGAACTGCCGGTAGCCACGGTCCGTACGCAGGTCACGGTGCCGCTGGCCTTTCCCGACGGCTACGCCACGACCGTGCGGGTGTTCACCTTCAAGGGCCTGGTGGACGGGCGGGAACACCTCGCCCTCGGCGTCGGCGACTGGGCCGGCGCGCTGGACCGGCTCGCCGCCGGCGGGGAGCCGCCGCTGGTCCGCCCGCACAGCGAGTGCCTGACCGGCGACGTGTTCGGCAGCCAGCGCTGCGACTGCGGGCCGCAGTTGCGCGAGGCGGTGCAGCGGATCGCCGAGACCGGTGGTTTCCTGCTCTACCTGCGCCAGGAGGGCCGCGGCATCGGCCTGTACGCGAAGCTCGACGCGTACGCGCTCCAGGACGCCGGGTTGGACACCTTTCAGGCCAACGTCGCGCTGGGCCGGGGCGAGGACGAGCGGGACTACAGCGTCGCCGCGCAGATGCTCGCCACGCTGGGCGTGCCCCGGATCCGCCTGCTCAGCAACAATCCCGACAAGGCCGAGCAGTTGACCCGGATGGGCGTCGCGGTCGCCGAGAGGGTCCCCACCGGCATCTACCTGTCCCCGGCCAACGCCGACTACCTCGCGGCGAAGGCGGCGAAGGCGGCCGAGACGGAGGCGGCGGAGGCGGAGACCGAGGCGGCGGCCGAGCGTGTCCCCGACCGGCCCGTCGCACGGTGAGCTGCCGACCGGAGCTGGCGCGGCCGTACGTGCTGCTGAGCTGCGCCACCTCGATCGACGGATACATCGACGACGCCTCCGACCAGCGGCTGCTGCTGTCCAACGCGGACGACCTGGACCGGGTCGACGCGGTCCGCGCCAGCTGCGACGCGATCCTGGTCGGCGCCGGCACGGTCCGCCGTGACGACCCCCGGCTGCTGGTGCGCTCGGCCCGACGCCGGGCCGAGCGGGTGGCGTGCGGCCAGCCCCCCACGCCCACGAAGGTCACCCTGACCGCCCGGGGCGACCTAGACCCGACCGCCCGGTTCTTCACCGCCGGCGACCCGCCCCGGCTCGTCTACTGTGCCGCCGGCGTGCTGGAGAAGACCCGGGAACGCCTCGATCGGGTGGCCACGGTGGTGGACGCGGGCGAGCCGGTCGACCCCGCGTGGATCCTGGCCGACCTGGCCGCCCGGGGCGTGCGGCGGCTGATGGTGGAGGGTGGCGGGACGGTGCACGCCCAGTTCCTCACCGCCGGCCTCGCCGACGAGCTGCACCTGGTGGTCGCCCCGTTCTTCGTCGGTGACGGCCGGGCGCCCCGGTTCGTCGGCGAGGGCCGGTTCCCCTGGCACCCCGGCCGCCGCGCCCGCCTGGCCGAGGCCCGCCAGATCGGCGACGTGGTGCTCCTCCGCTACGCCCTCTCCGACCGCTGCCCCGAAACCTGACGCCGCCGGGCGAGGGCGCGGAGGGCGTAGGTGAGGGCGCTGAGGAGGAACAGGGCGGCGGTGAGTTGGAGCCAGCGGGTCAGGTAGGGGTGCTGGTCCTGGCCGGTGGCGGCGAGGTGGGTGGTTTCGCCCAGCCGCAGGATGCCGGGGGCGAAGACCAGGAACAGCAGGGCGCTGGCGAGCGCCGGCACCCGCAGGTGATTGAGGAGCGTGATGCGATCGCGCACCAGCGCCCGCAGCACGCGGTCGGCGGCCGCGTACACCGGAAAGAGCACCAGGTCGTGGGCGATGACGGCGCCGACGAACCAGAGCAGCATCCGGCCGGCCGTCGCCTCCCCGGCCAGTCGCAGCGCCACCCAGCCGGCGAGCACGATGGCGGCGGTCACCACGATCAGGTGCCGGGGGCCGGCCCCGTAGGTGGTGCGGAGGCGGGCGGTCGGCTCACCCATCGGCCCGACCCTGGAAGTCGATGTCGCTGACCCACTTGGTGCAGTGCACACCGGGCAGGGCCGGCACGATGACCCGCGCCGGGAAGCCGTGGTCGGGGGAGAGGTCGACACCGTTGACCCGCAGCGCGAGCAGGGAGTCCGGGTCGAGGACCTGGTTGGGTGCGAGCACCGCCGTCCGGAACAGCCCGGCCTTCTCCAGTGAGGACACCCGGGCCGCGGCCAGGCTGTCGACCCCCACCAGGGCGGCCAGGTCGCGCAGCCGTACCCCGGTCCAGGTCTGTCGGGTCGACCAGCCCTCCACGCAGGCGATCGGCAGCGCGGCGGTGTGCTGCGCCATGGCCAGCAGCGCGGGGCGGTCCAGGGTCACCGTCCGTCCACCGGCGCGCAGGGTCAGCCGCCAGCCGGGGCCGGTCTCCTCGGGGCGTACCCCGGCGGCGGCGACGGTGCGGTTGACCGGGAAGCCGTTCGGCCCGGGGCCGTTGTCGCGCCCGCGCGGCAGCAGCAGCGCGGTGCGGCGTAGCGGGCCGTCCAGGGTCTGCCCGACGGTCAGCGCCGCCAGCAGCAGCGTGGCGCCGCCGACCAGGCCGACCGCGCCGCGCCGGCTGACCGTGGCCGGCGCGGGCCGCGCGGCGACCAGGTCGTCCGGGTCGGGCGGCTCGGGACGGGTCCCGGCGACCGGGGTACGCAGCTCCGCGCCGAACGGGCGGGACCGCAGCGCGGTCCCCAACCGGGGCAGCTTGAGCACCACGTGCGCCACGAACGCGCCGAGGAAGACCCAACCGCCGAAGTAGTGCGCGGTGTAGAAGTCGAAACCGAACAGGTACGCGTACTGGATGTTGAGCAGGCCGGTGGCGGTCTGGAACAGGATCCCCCCGACCAGCAGGAGCAGGGTGAGCCGTTCCAGCACCTGGGCCAGCGAGCGGGCGGGCGGCCAGTCGAACAGCTTCGGGATCACCGACCAGAGCTTGCCCAGCACCACCGGGATGAGCACGATCCCGAGCGTGACGTGCAGGCCCTGGGTCACCCGGAACAGCCAGGCCGGCCGGGTCGGCCAGTCGAAGACCGGCAGCCGCAGCCAGCCGACGTCGTGCGGGAAGGCCTGGCCGAACCGCGGGCCGTAGGCGGCGTAGTCGAGCAGCCCGGTGACGATCACCAGGGGTAGCGCGACCAGCAGCACCGACCCGTGGACGGCGGTGAGCCAGGGGCCACGCAGCGGGCTGCGCCAGCTCCGGTCGAGCGTGGCCACGCCGGGCGGCCGGCGCCGGTCCAGGGCCCGCCAGAACCGGCGCGGCGCGCCGTAGCCGCCCGCGTCCGGCGCGCGGGGGTCACCGCTGGCGCCCGGCGCGCCGGGTCCGCCGCCGCTCGGTCCGGGTCTGCTGGGGGACACCGCTCCACCTTTCTCGCCTCGCGCGCCGCCCGCGGGCGGTTGCCCGGCCGCCGTCGGCCGGTGGCGGGCGCACTGCGGGCAGGCTAGACCGCGCCGGTACGGCTCGGCCGGGTTTGCCGCATTACCGAACGCTTACCGGGCCATCCGCGCCGCCGAGCTGTTGCGAACTCCTTACGGGTCACCCGAACCGGCCCGCCGGGCACCCGGGGGCCCTACCGTGACCGGCTATGCGGGTACTCGTCACCGGCGCGGCCGGGTTCATCGGGTCGCAGGTCGCGGATCTGCTGGTCGAGCAGGGGCACGAGGTGGTGGCGCTGGACGCGCTGCTGCCGCAGGCGCACGGCGGGGAGCTGCCCGCCTGGTCCCGCCGGCACGACGTGGTCCGCGGCGACGTCCGCGACGGCCCGCTGCTGGACCGGCTGCTGATGGGGGTGGACGCGGTCTGTCACCAGGCGGCGATGGTCGGGCACGGCCTGGACCCGTCCGACGCCCCCGACTACGTCACACACAACGACTACGGCACGGCGGTGCTGTTGGCGGCGCTGCACCGCTCCGGGATCGGCCGGCTGGTGCTGGCCAGCTCGATGGTGGTCTACGGCGAGGGGCGCTACACCTGCCCCGGCCATGGCACGGTGCGCCCCGCACCCCGCCGCACGGAGGACGTGGCGGCCGGCCGGTACGACCCGACCTGTCCACACTGCGGCCTCGCCCTCGACCCGGTCCTGGTGCCCGAGGACGCCCCGCTGGAGCCCCGCAGCACGTACGCGGCGAGCAAGCTCGCCCAGGAGCACCTGGCGGCGGCGTGGGCCCGGCAGACCGGCGGGACGGTGTGGGCGTTGCGCTACCACAACGTCTACGGTCCCCGGATGCCCCGCGACACTCCGTACGCCGGGGTGGCGTCGATCTTCCGGTCGGCGCTGGCAGCGGGCGAGGCCCCTTGCGTGCTCGAGGACGGCCGGCAGCGGCGCGACTTCGTGCACGTCACCGACGTGGCGCGGGCCAACCTGCTGGCCCTGACCACCACCGCGCCGCCGGCCACGCTCGTGCCGGTGAACGTCTGCTCGGGCGAACCGCACACCGTCGGGGAGCTGGCGGCCACCCTGGCCGACGCGATGGGTGGACCGGCGCCGCGGGTCGTCGGCGGCGCCCGGACGGCCGACGTGCGGCACGTGGTGGCCGACCCGCGCCGCGCCGTCGAGCTGCTCGGCTACACCGCCCGGGTCGGCTTCGCCGAGGGGGTGGCCGGCTTCGCCACCGACCCGCTGCGCGAACCGGCCGCGCTCGCCGGTTAGGACACCGTCCAGACCAGGTGGTTGACGGCCAGTGCGGTGACCGCCTGCGCCGCCAGCCACCAGCGCCGCGACCCGGCCGGCAGGCGGGCGGTGGCCACCAGCAGCCAGACGATGAACGGCAGCCAGATCCGCTCCACCTCGGCCTTGCTCAGCCCGGACAGGTCCGCGCCGAGCACCGCCACCACGGCGGCCAGCGGCAGCAGCACGGTCGGGCCGGACGCGCGTACCGCCGCTGCCGCCGGCGTGGCCAGCCGGCCGACGGCCCGCCACCCACCCGCCGCCGCGCTTGGACCGAAGCGCGGGCCACCCGGCGCGGGACCGGTC
>NZ_QGKR01000168.1 GCF_003172955.1 Micromonospora acroterricola
CGCGTCTCGTGGGCTCGGAGGTGTTTATAAGAGACAGCTCCGCCGCCGACCGGTGCCGGCTGCGCGGCGACGGTGTCCGTCAGCCAGTGGACCGGCGGTTTCGTCGCCACGGTTCGGGTGACCGCCGGCTCGTCGCCGGTCAACGGCTGGACGGTCGCCATGACCCTGCCGGCGGGCGCCAGCATCACCAACGCCTGGAACGTCAACCGGAGCGGAAACTCCGGGACGGTCCAGTTCACCAACGTCGGTCACAACGGCGCCGTCGCCCCCGGCCAGTCGACGGAGTTCGGCTACCAGGGCGCCGGGACCGGCGCAGGGATGACCCCTACCTGCTCCGCGACCTGACGTCCGGCGCTCGGAGTCTTCCAGCGGCCCCGGTGTGCGGGCGGGCAGCCTGAGCACCGGGGCCGCCTCCCGCGTGAGCGCGCCGCCGGCGCGCCCCGTCACGCGGGCTGGTCGAGCCAGATCACGATTCCGGTCAGGTCGCTGAGCACGGCCGCCATGCCCGCCCGGATGGCGGCCGCGCAGCGCTCGGCCGTGAACGAGTCGGCGTCGTACGTCGAGGACATGCCGAGCCCCTCGCCCCGGAACGAGGCACCGGACCAGTCGACCGCCGTGACGTTGTGGGTGGGCTCGGCCAGCTCCGCGCCCACCACGAGGAACCGCTGGTCCAGGTGGTTCGGCGTGACCAGCGCGAGGGGGTCGACGAGGTCGTTGCCCGCGCTGACGATGAGGTCCGGGTGCATCTCCATGGCCTTGGCGATGCTGGGTACGGCGTCGTGGGCGTCGCCCACCACGACCTTCCGGAGGTCGAGGTGTTCGTCGTCGGCCCACTCCTCGACCGCCGTGACGAGGGCCCTGGTCGGGTCGTCGTCGCCGGCGGTGAGCAGCACCACCCGGTAGTCCCGCGACGGGTGGATCCCGGTCCACGAGCCGGGCTGCGGCCGGACGGTTCCCTCCGGAACGGGCGTGGTCGACGGGTCGACGAACCCCGGTCCGACAGAGCCGACGGCGCTGGGCCGGGGACGCGGCTGTGACCAGTCGTCACCGGAGCCGCATCCGGTGACGAGTGCGGCGGTCGCGGCCAGCATGGCAACGGCCCGAAGCGGGGGGCGCAAGGTGATCGTCCTCCGGGTGGTGGCGGAATGTGTGCGTACTCCTCGGTATTCCTATCCCACTTCTGGCCGCGAACAATGCGCGGGCGGTCGCTCCGGCATTTTGTTCTCCGGCGGTTCTTCGCCGGGCGGGGTGATGTTCACCAACTGCGTGCAGCGTGCACTGGCCAACTGAGGGGGCCGCATGTTCGGGCACGTTCGCCGTACCGTTGTTGTCGCCGTTGTCGGAATCGCTGCGGCGGTGATCCCGTTTTTGGGCGCCGGGCCGGCGTCCGCGCACGGTTTCTCGTCGACCGTCTACGCGAAAATCACCGCGGGAGACGAGGGTCACATACGCACGATGGTGGAGCTCGAATACGACCTCCTCGTCGTGTCCGCGGCTGATATCGGCCACGACGATCCGCTGTTCCGGGCGGGCACCGCCGCGTTCGAGGCGGGTGACACCACGGCGCAGGCCACGGCGCTGAACAACCACCCGCAGACGACCCTCCGGTACGTCGCCGATCGCTTCTCGGTGACCTCGCGCGACGCCGGGTGCCGGCCGACGCAGGTGGGCGCCGCGACGATCGGCGAGCGCGAGGGCGTGCCGTACGCGAATCTGCTGCTCGACTGGACCTGTCCCGAGCGGACCGACGAGCACGAGGTGCGCAGCGTGCTGTTCCCCGACGGCGACGGCTACGTCAAGGGCACCAAGACGATCGTCACCTACGAGGTGGACGGTCGTTCGGGCAGCGCGGCTCTGGACGCCGCCAACCCCTCCTTCTCGACCGGTCAGTCCTGGTACGAGCGGTTCAGCGAGTTCTTCCTGCTGGGCGCCGAGCATCTGCTGTCCGGGATCGACCACATCCTGTTCCTGCTGGCGTTGATCGCCGGGTCGCGGCGGCTGCGGGAGATCGTGCTCGCGGCGACGAGCTTCACCCTGGCGCACTCGGTGACGTTCCTGCTCGCCGCCCTCGGTCTGGTCGACGTGCCGGCGAGCGTGGTGGAGCCGGTCATCGCGCTGTCGATCGCCGTGGTCGCCGGGTGGCACCTGTGGGGGATCTGGCGGCGCGGCGACCACGCCACCGATCTCGAGCCGGCGGGCCGTGGCCACTTCGACCTGGACCGCTCCGGCTGGATCCGCCTCGCCGTCGTGTTCTGCTTCGGCCTCGTACACGGCCTGGGTTTCGCGGGCGCGCTGGGCATCGACGAGGCGTGGTCGTGGACCCTGCTGTGGTCCCTGCTGGTGTTCAACGTCGGTATCGAGGTTGTTCAGTTGGGGATTGTCGCGATCGTCTTCCCGCTGCTGATCGTGTTGCGACGCCGTGCGCCGAAAGCCGGTCTCTGGGCGACCGGCGCTGTTTCCGGAGCCGTGTCCATTATGGGGCTGATCTGGTTCGTGCAGCGCGTCTCCGGGTCCTGAGCAAGGCTAAGTAGTTCGGGAAGTGCAGCCATCCGCAAGATCACGTTCATGGCTGGTTCATCAGGCAGCGAAAGCGTGGATTTGCTTCCCCATCGTCGGGAGAAGAGCATCCATTTCTCTATTTGAAAAGGGAACAATGTCGATGACATTGAGCACCTCGACACGGGCCCCCGGGCTCGTGCGGCGGCGCGTCGTCGCCGGGGTCGCTGCGGGATTCCTCGGAATCACCGCAGCCGCCGGCAGCGGCCTGATGGCCACCGCCAGCGCGGCCGAGTCCACCACGATCAGCAGCGTCATCCTCGGCGTCGGCGCCAACGAGACCCAGCGCATCGTGACCTGGTACTCGTCCGCCGACACCGCGCAGAAGATCCAGCTCGCCCCGACCGCCGAGATCGTCAACGGCGAGTTCCCGGCCAGCGCGGCCAGCTTCGACGCCGTCGGTGGGGCGAACACCTCCACCACCGGTTTCAACCGGCACGCCACGATCACCAACCTGCGCGAGAACACGGCGTACTCGTACCGTGTCGGCGCCGAGGGCAACTGGTCTTCGGCGTACGCCTTCAAGACGCAGGACTTCGAGGGCGACTACGACTTCCTGTTCTTCGGTGACCCCCAGATCGGCTCCTCCGGTGACCGGCTGAAGGACCAGGCCGGCTGGGAGGAGACCCTGAAGGTCGCCACGGCCGCGAACCCGAACGCCGAGCTGCTGGTCTCGGGTGGCGACCACGTCGAGAGCGCCAACGACGAGGGCCAGTGGACCTCGTTCATGGCGCCCGACCAGCTGCGTCAGTATCCCGTCGTCGCCACCATCGGCAACCACGACGTGGGCGGCAAGTCCTACGAGCAGCACCACTTCACCCCGAACACCGACCGCACGGCCCCGTACTACGACAACGGGAACCCGGCGGGCACCAAGTCCGGTGGCGACTACTGGTTCGTCTACAAGGACGTGCTGTTCATCGACATCAACAGCAACAGCTACAACCCGGCCTCGGGTGGCGGCGGCGACGCGGCGCACGTCGCGTACGTCACCGACGTGATCAACAAGCACGGCTCCGAGGCCAAGTGGAAGGTGCTGGTCTACCACCACTCCATCTACTCGCCGGCCAGCCACGCCACCGACAACGACAACAAGCAGCGGCGGGAAGACTTCACCACCGCCTTCTCCAACCTCGGCGTCGACATGGTGCTGCAGGGTCACGACCACAGCTACTCCCGCAGCTACGCCATCAAGAACGGCCAGAAGGCGAACCCGGCGGAGAAGCCCGGCGCGGCCGAGGTGTACCCGGGCCCCGGTGGCGTCATCTACGTGACGGCGAACTCGGCGTCCGGCTCGAAGTACTACGACATCAAGAAGCCGGACAGCACCGGCACCGGCGTCCGCGGCAACGGTCCGGACCCGCTGAACCCGGACAGCTACTGGTACAACTCCGTGCAGAACCAGGAGCACGTCCGCAGCTACGTCAAGGTGCAGGTCAAGGGCGACAAGCTGGTCCTCGAGAACCTCCGCAGCGGCACCTGCGCGGCGCCGAACGCGGCGGTCGAGAAGGGCCTCTCGTGCACCAACACCGCCGACGGCCAGCCGATCGGCTCGATCGTCGACAACGTGACCGTGCACCCGTACCACGGTGACGGCCAGGCCATCCAGGTCAACGTGCCGAACGCGGCTCCGGGTGAGTTCGGCTGGACGATCGACGGTTACAACGGCCTGGTGGACCTCGGTGTCGCGCAGGAGCGCAACGCCGCCTACTTCGGGGCGAACGGCAAGATCAACCCGATCCTCGTGTCGGACAGCCGCCGGTCGCTCGCCCCCTGGTCGATCTCGGCCAGCGTGGGTGACTTCCAGGACGGCGACAAGACGTTCTCCGGCTCCTACCTCGGTTGGACGCCGTACGTGCTCGACGGCGGCGCCGGCGCGGAGGCCGGTGCTCCGGTCCTGTCCGGCTACGACGACCAGGGCAAGGGTCTCTCGGTCTCGAGTGGCCTCGGTGCGGCCGCGCAGGGCCACCCCCGCGGTGGCGCCAAGCTCGGCGCTGACCTGGACCTGAAGATCCCGGACAGCATCGCGAAGGGCAGCTACCGCGCCACCCTCACGATCACTGCGCTGAGCAGCTGATCCGATCCGCCTGAGCCGGCGGGGTAGGCGCCCCCGGGTGTTTACCCCGCCGCTCGTTCCAGAACCGAACCAGACCGCCTGAGGACCCCGAGATGCCGACGACCGCAACGCGCCGGAAGACCACCGTCGCCACCCTTCTCCGTACCGCCGCCGCCGCTCTGCTCGCCACCTCCGCCGTCGCCGGTCTGGCCACGGGCCCCGCGTTGGCAGCGGAGGGTGACGTGGCCTGGACGGTCCGGACGGCCTCCAACAGCTACGGCGCCGCCCGGTCCAGCTTCAGCTACGCCGTGAACCCGGGTGGACGGGTCGAGGACGCCATGGTGGTCGCCAACCGTGGCCCGGTCCCGCTCAACCTGGCGGTCTACGCCGCGGACGGCTTCACCACCGGCGCGGGCCAGCTCGACCTGCTCCCCAGGGACGGGAAGTCCGTGGCGGTCGGCGCCTGGGTCCACGCCGATCGCGGCAGCGTGACGATCCAGCCGGGAAAGACCGCGCAGGTTCCCTTCGCGATCACCCTTCCGGACAACGCCACCCCCGGCGACCACGTCGGTGGCATCCTCACCTCGCTGACCCAGGCCGACCAGGCGGAGGGCATCAACGTGGACCGGCGCCTCGGCATCCGGATCACCTTGCGGGTCGGCGGCGAGCTGAAGCCGAACCTCGCGATCGAGGACCTGCACGTCGCGTACGGCGGCACGTTCAACCCCTTCCGCAAGGGTGGCGCCACCGTCACCTACACGGTCCACAACACGGGCAACGCCGCCCTGTCCGGCCAGCAGGCCGTCTCGGTCTCCGGGCCGTTCGGGTCACTGCCGGCCAAGGCGGGTGGGATCGCGGCGCCGCCGGAGCTGCTTCCCGGCGAGAGCTGGAAGGTGACGGTGCCCGTCCGCGGCGTGGCGCCGGCGGTGTGGCTGGCGGCGACCACGACCCTCACGCCCCGGCTGACCGACGCGTCGGGATCGACCACGTCACTGAAGCCGGTCCAGGCCACCGCGCACAGCTGGGCGCTGCCGTGGATGCTCGTGCTGGTGCTCGTCGTGCTGGTGGCCGTGCTCGTCGGGGTCCTCCGGTACCGGCGCCGCAACGGTGCCCGGCGCAAGGCACGCGAGGACGCCCGGGTGCGCGACGCCGTCGAGCAGGCGCTCCGTGGCCAGGAGCCCCGGACGTCCTGACCCGCGGGCGAAGTAGCCGAGGGCGGCCGTCGTCCTTGTGGGTGAACGGTGCTCAGCCCCGGACCCGGCCTGTCCCGGACCCGGCATGCTGCGACGGGTGACGCCGGCACGGAGAGGGAATCCACATGGTTGACGGGGATGTGCCAGAGCGGATGCAGGCCGCGGCCTTCGACGAGTTCGGCGGGCCGGAGGTGATCACCCTGCGGATCCTGCCGGTGCCGGAGATCGCCGACGACGAGGTGCTGATCAAGGTCTGGAGCGCCGGCGTCGGGGTGTGGGACGCCTACGAGCGGCAGGGCGTGCTGGTGCCCGAGGGTGCGGCGTTTCCGATCGTTCCCGGCTCCGACGGCGCCGGAAGCGTCGCCGCGGTCGGCAGTCAGGTGACCGACCTTGCGGTCGGTGACGTGGTCTACGTCGCGGCCACGACCCGACCGAAGGGTGGCTTCTACGCCGAGTACGCGGCGGCGAAGGCGGAGTACGTCGCGAAGCTGCCCGACGGTGTGCCGGTGGAGCACGCCGGTGCCATGCCCACCGACGCGGTGACCGCGCTGGCGGGGCTGGACACCCTCGGTCTGGCCGCCGGCGCCTGGCTGCTGATCTTCGGCGCGAGCGGCGGGCAGGGCCACCTGGCCGTGCAGTTGGCCAAGCGGCAGGGACTCAACGTGATCGCGGTGGCCTCCGGGGCGGACGGCGTGGCGCTGGTGACCCGGCTCGGCGCCGACGTGTCCCTCGACGGCCACGGCGACCCCGGCCAGGTGCTCGCGCGGATCCGGGAAGCCGCCCCGGGAGGGGTGGACGGCATCCTGGCCATGGCCGGTGGGAAGACGCTCGACCGGCTCACCGAGACGCTGTCCGACGGCGGGGTGGTCGCGTACGCCCACGGTGTGCAGCCCGAGCCGCAGGAGCGGCCGGGCGTGTCGGTCCGCGCGTACGACGGTGCGGCCAGTCCCCAGCAGTTGCAGCGCCTCAACGAGCTCATCGAGGTGGCGCCGTTCCAGGTGCACGTGGCCGAGATCTTCCCGCTCGGCAAGGTGGTGGAGGCGCACCGACGGTTGGAGACCTCCTACCCGGGCAAGCTGCTGCTGACGATCCGCTAGCGCGAGCGCCTCACGATCCGGTCGTCGCCAGGTAGCCGGCGAGGTGACCGGCGGCCACCAGCATCGCGTGCCCCCGTCCGGCCAGCCGTTGCCGCCAGGTGTGCAGGGACGCCGCCAGCGGACCCGGGCCGTCGGCGGCGCGTACCTGCCCCATCACGGTCGCGATGTGGGCCAGCGGGTAACCGCCCCGGCGCAGGAGATGGGCCAGCTCGGCGTCGCGGACGTCGTCGGGGCCGTACAGCCGCTGCCGAGAGGGGCGGTCCCGCGTCGGGGACAACACGCCGGCCTGTTCCCATT
>NZ_QGKR01000081.1 GCF_003172955.1 Micromonospora acroterricola
ACGCCGCCCTGCCCCTGCGCACGCTGGCCGGCACCGGCTGGTCGCCGCGAGCGCCGCCGTCGCCGCCCTCGGCGCCCGGTCCGGTGCCGCCCGGCACGCCGATCCGACCCCGGACGACGGCCAGGCAGGTCCGGGCCGCAGCAACGCCCGGTCGGTCGGGCTGGTCGCCGCGCTGCCCGCGGTACTGGCCGGCTGGTACGCCGCCCGCTACGGCGCGGCCCAGGCCCAGGTCGTCCGGGACCCGTCGGCCGGGCGGGTACGCGCCGCGGTCGGCGCAGGGATCACCGGGCTTCCCGCCCTGCAGGGGGCGCTCACCGCGCGCGGCGGCGCCGGCCTGCTCGGGTTGGCCGTCGCGGCGGCGGCGCCGCTGGGCCGGCGCCTGGCCCGGAAGGTCTCCCCGACATGACCGCCCCCGCACCGCGCACCGCCCCGCCGGCCGACCCCTCGACGCTGCGCTTCGGATACGGGACCAACGGCTTCGCGAACCACCGGCTCGACGACGCACTCGCCGTCGTCGCCGACCTCGGGTACGTCGGGGTGGCGCTGACCCTGGACCACGACCACCTCGACCCGTTCACGCCCGGGCTCACCCGCCGGATCGCCGCCGTCAACCGGCGGCTGAGCGAGCTGGGTCTCGCCGTGGTGATCGAGACCGGGGCACGTTACCTGCTCGACCCGTGGCACAAGCACGCCCCGACGCTGCTGCACGACGACCCGACCCGGCGGATCGAGTTCCTGCGCCGGGCCGTACGGATCGGCGCCGACCTCGGGGCGGAGGCGGTCTCCTTCTGGGCCGGCGTCCGTCCCGACCCGGTGCCGGCGCAGACCGCCTGGGACCGGCTGGTGGCCGGCTGCGCCGCCGTGGTCGACGCCGCCGACACCGCCGGCGTCACCCTCGGTTTCGAACCGGAGCCCGGGATGCTGGTCGAGGACATCGCCGGCTGGCGGCGGCTGCGCGCCGCGCTCGGTGACCCGGCCCGCTTCGGCATCACCCTCGACATCGGGCACTGCCGGTGCCTGGAGCCGTGGCCGGTGCCGCAGTGCGTCGCCGAGGTGGCCGGGCACCTGGTCAACGTGCAGATCGACGACATGCGCCGCGGCGTGCACGAGCACCTGGAGTTCGGCGTCGGCGAGATCGACTTCCCGCCGGTGCTGGCGGCCCTGGCCCAGGCCGGCTACCGCGGCCTGGTCGCCGTCGAGCTGCCCCGGGACTCGCACGCCGCGCCCGCCGTGGCCGCCCGGTCGATCGAGTTCCTGCGCACCGCCGCCGCGACAGCGGCGGCCCGGAGCACCACGGCGAGCACGGCGGTTTCTGGCCGGCCCACCGAGGACGAGGTGCCCGCAGGCGCCCTCTGCGCTGCTTCACCGGACGCACCAGCGGCCGTCCGACACCCGGACAGTGGCCGTCGCGTGGAGTGAAGCAGGGCGGAGGCGCGCCTGGGGCGCCTGCGGAGCAGCACAAGGGGAGGAGACGGGATGACACCGGATTCACTACGGGCCGCGCTGCGGGGCGTACCCGATCCCGACTGGCTGGACACGGCGCTGCGCCGCGTCGCGGCCGAGCCCACCGCGATCACCCGGCTCTTCCCGGCCGCCGGCCGGCGCTGCGGTCGGGCCGCACTGCCCGACGCACCCGGCTGGACCGCCGACGACGCGGCCCGGGTGCTGCTGCTCACGGCCCTGCCCGCCGACCACGCCGAGCACGCCGAGGCCCTCTACCAGCACGGTGACGCGGCCGAGCGGCGGGCCGTGCTGCGTGCCCTGCCGCTGCTGCCGATCGGCGCCGCCGGGGTGCCGCTGCTGCACGACGCGATCCGGACCAACGACACCCGGCTCGTCGCCGCGGCGCTCGGCCCGTACGCCCGGCACCTCGACGCGGCGGCCTGGCGGCAGGCGGTGCTCAAGTGCGTGTTCACCGGCGTACCGCTGGCCGTCGTGGCCGACCTGGACGCCCGCGCCGACGGTGAGCTGGCCGCGATGCTCGCGGCGTTGGCCGCCGAGCGGCACGCGGCCGGCCGGGAGATGCCCGCCGACGCCACCGACCTGCTCGACCGGCTCACCGCGCACAGCGGCGGGACCGGCACCGTCGACCGTCCCACCCCCACGGAGGCGTGATGCGCATCTTCGACCCGCACATCCACATGACGTCACGCACCACGGACGACTATGAACGCATGGCCGCCGCCGGGGTGCGGGCGGTGGTGGAGCCGGCCTTCTGGCTCGGGCAGCCGCGCACCAGCGCCGCCTCGTTCACCGACTACTTCGACTCGCTGATCGGCTGGGAGCCGTTCCGGGCCGGGCAGTTCGGGGTGCGGCACCACGCCACCGTGGCGCTGAACCCCAAGGAGGCGAACGACCCGCGCTGCCGTCCGGTGCTCGACCTGCTGCCGCGCTACCTGGACAAGGACGCGGTCGTGGCCGTCGGCGAGATCGGGTACGACTCGATGACCCCGGAGGAGGACGAGGCGTTCGCCGCGCAGCTCGCGCTGGCCGTGGCGTACGACCTGCCGGCGCTGGTGCACACCCCGCACCGGGACAAGGCCCGGGGCGTCGAACGCACTCTCGCCGTGGTCACCGAGTCCGGCATCGACCCGGGCCGGGTGGTCGTCGACCACCTCAACGAGGTGACCGTCAAGCTGGTCCGGGACACCGGCTGCTGGCTGGGCTTCTCCATCTACCCGGACACCAAGATGACCCCGTCGCGGATGGTGGAGCTGCTGCGGGAGTACGGGACGGAACGGATGCTGGTCAACTCCGCCGCCGACTGGGGACGCTCCGACCCGCTGCTGACCCGGGCCACCGGTGAGGCGATGCTGCTGGCCGGGTTCAGCGACGACGACGTCGACCAGGTGCTGTGGCGCAACCCGGTGGAGTTCTACGGGCAGTCCGGTCGGCTCGACCTGACCGACCTGGACGTCGCCGCCGTGGACCCGCAGACCGGCAACTCGATCCTGCGCGGCGGCAGCTGATGCGGCTGCGGCACGCCGGCGGCGACACCGTCCACCTCGGCTACTGCACCAACGTGCACCCCGCCGAGGAGTTCGCCGGCATCCTCGCGCAACTGGACACCTACGCCCTGCCGGTCCGCACGGCGCTCGGGGCCGACCTGCTCGGCCTCGGTCTGTGGCTGGCCGCCCCGGTCGCCGCCGAGCTGGCCGCCGACCCGGCGCTGCGCCGCCGGCTGCGCGCCGAGCTCGACGCGCGCGGGCTGGAGGTGGTCACCCTCAACGGCTTCCCGTACGCGGCCTTCCAGGCGCCCGTGGTCAAGCACGACGTGTACCGGCCGGACTGGACCACCGAGCAGCGGTTGGCGTACACCCTGGACCTGGCCCGGGTGCTCGCGGACCTGCTGCCCGACGACGCCGCCCGCGGCTCGATCTCCACCCTGCCGCTGGCCTGGCGGCAGCCCTGGGACGCTGACCGGGCCGACGCCGCCCGGCGGCGGCTGGACCAGCTCGCGGCCGGCCTGGCCGCCGTGCAGCGGGACACCGGCCGCCAGGTGCGGGTCGGCTTCGAACCGGAGCCGGGCTGCGTGGTGGAGAGCACCGGTCAGGCTGCCGCGCTGCTGTCCGGGATGGACACCGAGCGGTTGGGTGTCTGCCTCGACCTGGCCCACCTCGCCTGCGCCTGGGAGGAGCCGGCCGCGGCGCTGGCCCGGCTGCGGGACGCCGGGATTCCGGTGGTCAAGGTGCAGGTCTCCGCGGCCGTCGAGGCGGCCGACCCGGCCGGCGGGGCCGACGCGCTGCGCCGCTGGGTGGAGCCGCGCTTCCTGCACCAGACCCGGGGAGCCGGCTGTGCGGGCGCGGCGGACCCCGCCGACCCGGCGTACGCGGCCGACGACCTGGACGCGGCACTGGACTCGGCGCTGCCCGGCCCGTGGCGGGTGCACTACCACGTGCCGCTGCACGCCCCACCCGAGGAACCGCTCGGCTCCACCCTGCCGGTGCTGCGCGCCGCGTTGGCCGAGCTCTACTCCCGTCCGGCGGCCGGCTGCGACCACCTCGACGTGGAGACGTACACCTGGGGGGTGTTGCCGGCCGCGCGGCGGCCGGGCACCGACGTGGAGCTGGCCGCCGGCATCGCCGCCGAGCTGGCCTTCGCCCGCGACGAGCTGGTTGACCTGGGCCTGACGCCGGAGCGGGCCGTGACTGTGGGGGTGTCCCGATGAGCCGACGACTGGTGGTGCTCGACGTGGTCGGGCTGACGCCGCGACTGCTGGCGCACATGCCCCGGCTGCGGGGGGTCGCCGACGGCGGCTTCCGGGCCGAGCTGGGCACCGTGCTGCCCGCGGTGACGTGCTCGGTGCAGTCCACCTTCCTCACCGGCGAGCCGCCCAGCGGGCACGGGATCGTCGGCAACGGGTGGTATTTCCGGGAGCTGGGCGAGGTGCTGCTGTGGCGGCAGCACAACGCGCTGGTCGGCGGGGAGAAGCTCTGGCAGGCGGCCCGCCGGGCCGAGCCGGGCTACACCGTCGCCAACGTCTGCTGGTGGTACGCGATGGGCGCGGACGTCGACTGGACGGTCACCCCGCGCCCGGTGTACTACGCCGACGGGCGCAAGGAGCCGGACTGCTACACCGACCCGCCGGAGCTGCACGACGCGCTCACCGGGCGGCTGGGCACGTTCCCGCTGTTCACCTACTGGGGGCCGACGGCGGGGCTGCCCTCGTCGCGGTGGATCTGCCAGGCGGCCGAGCAGATCCTGGCCGACGTGTCGCCCGACCTGACCCTGGTCTACGTGCCGCACCTGGACTACGACCTGCAACGGTACGGCGCCTCGTCGCCCCAGGCCGCCGCCGCGGCGGCCGAGCTGGACGCGGTGCTCGGGCCGCTGCTGGACGCCGCCCGGGCCCGCGACGCCACCGTGGTGGTGCTGTCGGAGTACGGCATCACCGACGTGTCCCGGCCGGTGGACGTCAACCGGCTGCTGCGCGCGGAGGGCCTGCTGCGGGTGCACACCCAGGCCGGCATGGAGTACCTCGACCCGTGGACGTCGCGGGCGTTCGCGGTCGCCGACCACCAGGTCGCGCACGTCTACGTCAAGGACCCGGCCGACGTGGCGACGGTGGCGAAGCTCTGCGCCGGGCTGCCCGGGGTGGCCGAGGTGCTCGACGCCGAGGGCAAGGCCGCGCACGGGCTGGACCATCCGCGCGCCGGTGAGCTGGTGCTGGTGGCCGAGCCGGACTCCTGGTTCACCTACTACTACTGGCTGGACGACGCCCGCGCGCCGGACTTCGCCCGGCTGGTGGAGATCCATCGGAAGCCGGGGTACGACCCCGCCGAGCTGTTCTTCGACCCGGCGGCGCCGGGTGCGGCGAAGCGCCGCGCCGGGGTGGCCCTGGCCCGCAAGAAGCTCGGTATGCGCTACCTGATGAGCGCGGTCGGCCTGGACGCCGGCGCGCGGGCGGTGCGCGGCTCGCACGGCCGGTTGCCGGCCGACCCGGCGGACGGGCCGGTCCTGCTCTGCTCCGACCCGACCGCCGCACGGGACCGGGTCGCGGCCACCGAGGTCAAGGGGCTGCTGCTGGAGCTGGCCGGGCTGTCCGGTGGTGGGAGCGCGGAAGCGGGCCGGCCGGGGGAGGGGTCATGACGCTCACCGTGGCGCCCACCGACGCCAGCGGACTGCGGGCCCGTTTCGACGCCGAGTTGGCCGCGTTCCTCGACCGACAGGGCCCCGACTGGCCGGACGGCGCCCCGCGCGGGGTGTTCACCGCGCTGCACCGGTTCGTGCTGGCCGGGGGCAAGCGGCTGCGCCCGCTCTTCTGCTACTGGGGCTGGCGCGGCGCCGGGGCGCCCGACGGTGACCCGATCGTGGTGGCCGCGGCGGCCCTGGAGCTGTTCCACGCGTTCGCGCTGATCCACGACGACATCCTGGACGGCAGCGACCGCCGCCGGGGTGAGCCGTCGGTGCACCGGCTCTTCGCCGACCTGCACGCCCGCTCGTCGTGGCGGGGCGACCCCGAGGCGTACGGGCGGAACACCGCCCTGCTCTGCGGGGACCTCTGCGCGGCCTGGTCGGATCAGATGTTCCACGAGTGCGGGCTGGGCACCGAGGAGGTCCACCGGGGGTACGGGGTGTTCGCGCTGATGCGTACCGAGGTGATCGCGGGGGAGTACCTGGACCTCGTCTCCGGGGTGGGGGACGGCTCGGTGGCCAGCGCGCTCACCGTGATCCGGATGAAGGCGGCCCGGTACACAGTGACCCGGCCCTTGCAGATCGGCGCGGCCCTGGCCGGCGCGGAGCCGGAGCTGATCGCCGCGCTGGGCGAGTTCGGCGACCCGCTGGGCGACGCGTTCCAGCTCCGTGACGACGTGCTGGGTGTCTTCGGCGACCCGGCGGTCACCGGCAAGTCGGTCCTCGACGACCTGCGCGAGGGCAAGTCCACGGTGATGATGGCGCTGGCCCGCAGCGCCGCCGACCGGGCGCAGACCGCCCGGCTGCGGGAGCTGTTCGGCAACCCCGCGCTGGACGCCGACGGCGCGGCGGAGCTGCGCGGGATCATCGAGGCGACCGGCGCCCGGGAGCGGATCGAGCAGATGATCCGGGTCCGGACGGAGGCCGCGCTGACCGCGCTGGAGAGCGCGACGCTGGCCGAGGAGGCGCGTGCCGCGCTCGTCGCGCTGGCCGCGCAGGCGATCGACCGCCGCGCCTGACCCCCGGCGCCGCGCCCCGACCACGGTCCTCCCGGCAGCACCCGGGTACGGCGCTGCCTGCCGACTTTCGATCGGATCGACGAAAGTTCATGGCGATTCGCCGGAAGGTATAGACACATCGACACCCACAATTTAGTGTCTTGGCCAACACGACATTGTTTCGTCGAGGTGAACCGGCGGCGCGGTAACCCATCGACTGGTGACCTCCGAGCACGTGGCCCCACCACCTCGGTGGTCACGGCCGGCCGGGGACACTCCCGGCGGGCCGACCGCATCCCCCACCACCGCTACGGCATCCGGCGCGACGGCGCGCGCCCGGCCTGGCAGTCATTCGTCAGGAAGGGACAGCACAACGATGTCCATCAAGGACGCTCCCACTCACCGGTCCCGACGATGGTTCTCCAGCGGGTCGGCACTGCTGCTGGTGGCCGCGGCCGGAACGGTCGCGCTCGGCGCCGGCCCGGCCACCAGCAGCAGTGCCGACCCGCTGGAGA
>NZ_QGKR01000140.1 GCF_003172955.1 Micromonospora acroterricola
CCTCCCCGGGCGGGACCCGCCCCGCCAGTGGGCCACGCGACGTGCTCGGCCTGGCCGGCCAACCGCCCGGCGTGGGCGCGTTCGACGCGCACCACCCGCCCGCCGCCGAGCTGGTGTCGGACTGCGTGCACTGCGGCTTCTGCCTGCCCACCTGCCCCACCTACGTGCTGTGGGGCGAGGAGATGGACTCGCCACGCGGGCGGATCTACCTGATGAAGGAGGGGCTGGAGGGCGAGCCGCTGTCGGAGTCCATGATCACCCACTTCGACCAGTGCCTCGGCTGCATGTCCTGCGTCACCGCCTGCCCCTCCGGGGTCCGCTACGACCGGCTCATCGAGGACACCCGGCAGCAGGTCGAACGCCGGCACCGCCGGGGGCCCCGGGAACGGGCGCTGCGGGCGGCGGTCTTCGCGCTCTTTCCGTACCCGCGGCGGCTGCGGCTGCTGCGTGGCCCGCTGCGCGCGTACCATGCCAGCGGAGTGCGCCGCCTGGTCCAGCGCACCGGCCTCCTGCCACGGCTGGCACCCACCCTGGCGGCGCTGGAGTCCCTCGCTCCTCGGCTCCGCCGGCCGGCGCGTCCACCGCAGCGGGTGCCCGCGACCGGGCCCCGGCGGGCCGTCGTCGGCATGCTCACCGGCTGCGTGCAGAGCGCGTTCTTCCCCGAGGTCAACGCCGCCACCGCCCGGGTGCTGGCCGCCGAGGGCTGCGAGGTGGTCATCCTGCCCGACCGGCAGGGCTGCTGCGGCGCGCTCAGCGTGCACAACGGACGGGAGGCGGAGGCGCAGCGCTTCGCCCGCCGGATGCTCGACACGTTCGCCGCCGCCGGCATCGACTTCTTCGTGGTCAACGCGGCCGGCTGCGGCTCCACGCTCAAGGAGTACGGCGAGCTGCTCCACGACGATCCCCGGTACGCGGCGCTCGCCGCCGACTTCGCCGGGAAGGTGCGTGACCTGTCCGAGCTCCTCGTCGAGCTGGGCCCGGTCGCCCCCCGCCACCCGCTGCCGGTGACCGTCGCGTACCACGACGCCTGCCACCTGGCCCATGCCCAGGGTGTCCGCGCCCAGCCCCGCCGCCTGCTGCGCGACATTCCCGGGCTGGAGCTGCGGGAGGTCGCCGACCCGGAGATCTGCTGCGGGTCGGCCGGAATCTGGAACGTCCTCCACCCCGGGCCGGCCGCCGAACTCGGCGACCGTAAGGCCCGCACCGTACTGGCCACCGGGGCGCGGCTGCTCGTCACCGCCAACCCCGGCTGCCTCATGCAGGTCGCCGCCGCGGTGACCCGCTCCGGGGGCCATATCGCGCTGGCCCACACCGTCCAGGTCCTCGACGCCTCCCTCCGCGCCCGCCCGGTGGAGGAACTGCTGTAGGGCCGAACCCCAGCCGCCACCCGCCACCCTCCCAGCGTCGAGGTGACCCATGTTCGACCAGTTCACAGTCGTCACCGATCCCGTCAGTGACTCCGTCGGGCTCTCGGCCGCCTTCGCCGTCCTGCCGCTGCTCACCCTCTTCGTCCTGCTCGGCGCGCTGAAGGTCAAGGCCTGGCTGGCCGGGCTGATCTCGCTAGCGGTCGCGCTGGTGGTGGCGGTCGCCGTCTACGCCATGCCGGTGGGACAGGCCGTGCTCTCGGCCACCGAGGGCGCCGCCTTCGGGTTCTTCCCGATCCTCTGGATCGTGCTCAACGCCATCTGGGTCTACAACCTCACCGTCGAGAGCGGACACTTCGACGTGCTGCGCCGCTCGTTCGAACGGGTCAGCCCGGACATGCGGATCCAGGCCATCATCATCGCGTTCTGCTTCGGCGCGCTGCTGGAGGCCCTCGCCGGCTTCGGCACCCCGGTCGCCATCACCGTGGTGATGCTGATGGCGCTCGGCTTCCGCCCGATCCACGCCGCCTCCGTGGCGCTGCTCGCCAACACCGCGCCGGTGGCGTTCGGCGCGCTCGCCACCCCGATCGTCACCCTCGCCACCGTCACCAGCGGCGCCAACGAGGACTCCCGGCTCACCGTGGACACGCTCGGCGCGATGGTCGGTCGCCAGACGCCGATCCTCGCGGTGGTCGTACCGCTGCTGCTCGTGGCCCTGGTGGACGGACGGCGCGGCATCCGGCAGACCTGGCCCGCCGCTCTGGTCGCCGGCGTGACCTTCGGCCTGGCGCAGTTCGTCGCCGCCAACTACATCTCCGTGCCGCTCACCGACATCGTCGCCGCGTTGGTCTCGGCCGCCGCCGTGGTGCTGCTGGTCCGCGTCTGGCGCCCGGTCACCCCCGACGACCTGGGCCGCGAGCCGGAGGCGGCGAGCGTGCCCGCCGCCCGGACGCCCGCCCAGGCCGAGGCCGCCGACCCCGGCGCCGTCCGCGCCACCGCCAGCCGTCGATCCGGTACGACCACCGCCGCCGCGCCGTCGCTCGACGGCCCGGGCGGCGAGACCCCGCCGGGCGACCCGCTGGTCTCCCACGACAGTCCCGGGGAGCGCCGGGACCCGGCCGACACCGGTCCGCGCCGGTCGGCCGCCCCGCGGCTCCCCGACACCCCGGCGGAGGTGGTCCGTGCCTACGCGCCCTATCTGATCATCATCGCGATCTTCTCCGTCGCCAACCTCGGACCGGTGAAGGACGCCCTGGCGGGGGAGCCGTGGACGGTGAAGTTCGCCTGGCCGGGCCTCGACATCCTGGGCACGAACGCCAAACCGCTGTCGTCGGCCACGTTCACCCTCAACTGGCTGCCCGCCGCCGGCACGCTGATGATCCTCGCCGGGGTCCTCACCGCGCTGGTGCTGCGGGTCTCCGCCGGTCGGGCGCTGCGGGCCTACGGGCGGACCTATGTCGAGCTGCGCTACGCCATCGTCACCGTCATGGCGGTGCTCGCCCTGGCGTACGTGATGAACCAGTCCGGTCAGACCAACACCCTCGGCGCGTTCCTGGCCGCCGCCGGTGGGGCGTTCGTCTTCCTCTCGGCGATCCTCGGCTGGATCGGCGTGGCGGTGACCGGCTCGGACACCTCGGCCAACGCGCTGTTCGGGGCGTTGCAGGTGGAGACGGCGGCCCGCGCCGGGCTGGACCCGGTGCTGCTGGCCGCGGCCAACTCCTCGGGCGGGGTGCTGGGCAAGATGATCAGCCCGCAGAACCTGGCCATCGCCGCCGCCGCGGTCGGCATGGCCGGCCGGGAGGGGGAGATCTTCCGCAAGGTGTTCGGCTGGAGCCTGCTCCTGCTGCTGTTCATGTGTGTGCTGGTCGCGCTCCAGGGCACGGCGGTCCTCGGGTGGATGGTGCCCTGATCCCGCCGGGCGGGTGGGGTCGTCCCGCGCGGGGACGACCCCACCCACGGCCTAGCCCAGCCGGGACTCGATGGCCTCGATGATGCGCGGACGCAGGTCGGCGGCGCTCACGACGGCGTCCACCGAGCCGACCTCGACGGCGCGTTGGATGTTGTGGACGCGGTCGAACTCCGTGGCCACCTCGCCGAGCTTCTCCGCGCGCACCGACGAGCGCAGCTCGTCGAGCTCCGCGGTCAACGCGGCACGCTCGGCACCGGCCACGGCCGTCGCGCGCGCCTCCAGGTCCCGTACCCGCGGGTCGGCCGCCGTGCGGGCGTTGACGTCGGCGGAGAACACCACCGCGGCGGCGGGAGCGCCGCCGAGCACCGAGGCGTACGAACCCTCCAGCGCGAGCACCGTCATGTTGGGGTTCAGCGCCTTCGAGAACACCACGAACGCGCCGCCGTGGTAGCGCGAGATCACGCAGAAGACGATGGGCCCGCGGAAGTTCACGATCGCCCGCCCGATCTCGGCCCCGTACTCCAACTGGAGCTTGCGCATCGACTCCGGCGAGCCGTCGAAGCCCGACAGGTTCGCCAGCACCACCAGCGGCCGGTTGCCGCTGGCCGCGTTGATCGCCCGCGCGGCCTTCTTCGACGACCGCGGGAACAGCGTGCCCGCGGTGTAGGTGTCCGGGCCGTCGGTGGGCGGGAAGCCGCGCCGCGGCACCGATCGCGACTCGATGCCGAGCAGGCACACCGGCATGCCGCCGAGGTGTACGTCCTGCACCACCGCGGTCTCCGCGTCGGCCATGCCCGCCCAGCGCTCCAGCACCGGGTGGTCCTGGTCGGAGAGCGCCCGCATCACCGTGCGGATGTCGAACGGCTTCTTGCGGTCCGGGTTGGACTCGGCGGAGAAAATTTCCCCGACGGTGGCGAAGGCGCTGCCGGCGACGTCGTGCGGGAAGGAGGAGATGTCGCGGTCGACCGGGTCGGTCGTCACGGCGCGGCGCGGCGCGTCCTCGCCGGGCGCGACGTACGTGTGCTCGTAGTGCGACATCAACACGTCCCGGGCGGCCGTCAGGTTCGGCGCCCAGTACTGCGCCTGCCCGTTCGGCCCCATCACGCGGTCGTAGCCGCCGATGCCGAAGTTGTCCTCGGCGGACACACCACCGGAGAAGTCGAGCGACTGCTTGCCGGTGAGGACCATCGCCGACTCCGGCGTCATCACCAGGACGCCCTTGGTGTGCATGAGCATCGTCGCCTCGGCGTTCCAGTACGGCTGCGCGCCGACGTTGATGCCCGCCACGACGATGTTGATCTCGCCGCCGGCCTGGGTGAACTCGACGATCCGCTTGAGCGCCGCGGCCACCCAGTCCATGTTCTCCGTGCCCGAGGTCATGGAGATCCGGGCGCCCGCCGACAGCGCCCACCACTCCAGCGGCACCCGCAGCCGCTCCGCCAGGTCCAGTGCGCCGATCACGCGGCGGCACTCCGGCTCCGACAGGGCGCCCAGCGACTTCGTGGGGTCGCCGAGCAGCACGACCCGGGTGACACCCTGCGGATGCCGCGCGGTCGGCGTGGTGACCACCCCGGCGACGATCGCCGCGCTGTTGCGCCCCTTCGGCCGGTCCACCGGCACCAGCGCGTGGTCGTCGTCGAGGTCGTGCTCGACGAAGTCACCGAGCCGGCCGGTCAGCTCGTACGGGTAGACGGTGTTGCGGCTGCTCGCGCGCAGCACCTTCAGCCGGTACTCGTCGAGGGGTTCGACCGGCTCCACCGGCGGCGCGCCGATGGCCAGCTCCGCGCCGCCCGCGGCGTCGAAGGAGATCCGCACGGCGATCTTGGTCAGCTCACCGGTGCGGCGGTCGCGCTGCCGTGCGATGAACAGGATCTCCTCCAGCCCGGCGCCGGCGGTCGTCGGGCGCACACGCCCGGCGATCATCTCCATCTCCTCGCGGGTCAGCTCGCTCGGCGGCCAGACGTAGATCACGATCCGGTTCGTGTTGAAGCGCGTCTTCGACGGTCGCCGCGACTGGGCGCGGCGGATCGAGTCGAGGCAGGCGGCGACGGCGTCCTCCGTGGTCGGCAGCGCGACCAGCCGACCGTCCTGCTCGCGCAGCTCCGTGAGGTCACGCACCTGCGCGAACGCGACGAGGCGCTCGTCGGACGGGTTCTCCCGCGCGACGCACTGGAAGAGGTAGACCTCCTCGTCCGAGGACGGCAGCCGCGTCAGGTCGAACTTGTGCAGCCGCTCCAGCTGCATCCGCTGCGCGATGTACGGGTGCAGCCCACGGATCAGCCGGTCCTCGGTCATCCCGCCGCCGGACGGGCGGAAGGTGAAGTGGTGGTGCATCACCGCTCCGCCGCGACCCGCCACCGTGGTGGTGAGCCGGCGGACCTGGGGCGGCAGCGGGTACGCGGTGACGACCTCGAGCAGGGCGGCCGCCATCGCGTCGAAGTCCTCCGGCTGGTTCTCCCAGCCGAGGTAGATGTCGGCGTCGACGGCGTCCTCGCCGCCGGCCAGCTCCGCGAGCCCGCGCAGCGCACCGCCCAGCGCGTCGAAGCTCACCGCGGCGGAGAGCACGCTCGAGTCCGCGCGCTCGGCGACCACGAACGTGCAGCCCCCGGCCTCGCGGGTCCGCACGCTGGTGAGCGCCCTGTTGCCGTAGTACCGCCGGGTCAGCACCTCCAGCATGACCGCGTTGTCGAGGTGGTCGCGGACGAGCCGCTGGCCGAGCAGCCGTACCAGCGGCTCGGTGCTGCGGACCATCTCGGCGACGCGCTCGGCGCGGTCCGCCGCGTCCGGGTGCGCGTCCAGGTGACGCAGGTGCCCGCGGACCTCGGCGTACACGCGGGCGCGGTTGCGGCGCAGCAGCGGCTGGGCGAACCAGGCGAACACCACGCCGCGGGCCAGGTCGGCGACCACCGGGAAGCGGACCTGCGTGGCCGCCACCAGCCGCTCCAGCGCGAGACCGGCCGGCTCGCGCAGCGCCTCGTCCGGCGGGGTCTCCCGCAGCCACGCGCGCAGCAGCGCGGCGACGACCGTGGCGTCGGCGGACGCGCGCTGCTGGGCCAGGAAGATCCGGAACACGGCGGCTTCGAGCTCGGGGGTGCGCTCCAGGTCGGTGACGCCGTAGTGCCCGAGCGCCTTCGCGAGCTTGGCCTGGAAGGAGTCCGGCAGCCCGGCCCGCTCGACGTCGAGGCTCTGGAGGTAGGTGTGGAAGTACTCGCGGGCGCTGCGCGCGTGGGCGCCGCTGTCCTCACCGGTCGGCCGGTTGCGGCTCAGCTCGGTCAGGTCGGCGAACACGTCGACGAGGTCGAGCTCCGCTGCCAGCGGCCGGTGGCCGGCCTCGGCGGCCTCCCGCCGCGCGGTGAGGTAGTCGTCGAGCACCCGGCGGTCGTCGTGCGGGTCGACGTCGAAGCCGAGCAGCAGGGCGCGCAGGTCCTCCTGGCCGCGCCGGCTGCGCAGGTACGCCGGAGCGTCCTCGGCGGCGGTGGGCAGGTCCAGCTCGACGGGGGCGGCGGCCTGGTCGTCCGCGGCCTCGGTGGCCTCGTCGGCGAGCGGCTCCAGCCGCAGCAGGGGCGCGCCGGCCTCCACCTGGCTGCCGACCGAGACCGCGCACTCCTTCAGCCGCGCCTCGAACGGCGCCCGCAGCACCGTCTCCATCTTCATGGCTTCCAGCACCAGCACCGGGGCGCCCGCCTCGACCTCGGCGCCCACCTCCAGTGGCGTGGCGACGACCAGCGCCGGCATGGGGGAGCGGACGACACCGCCCTCGTCGCGGCTGACCCGGTGCGTCACACCGTCCACCTCGACCAGGTGGGTCGGACCGTGCGTGCCGGTGAGCAGGCGGTGCCGGGCGCCGTTGACGACGATCTGACCGGTGTGCCGGTCGAAGCGGTCGAGCTCGACGTCGGCGGTCTGCACGGCCGCGCCCACCTCGATGCCGACCCGGAACCGGTGCGCGCCGACCCGTGCCACGCGCATGCGGTAGGTGACCCCGCGCAGTTTGAGATCCAGCGGCCGGCCGCTCTTGTGCTGCACCTGCGGCCGCCCACCGGACGCCGTCGACAGCAGCCGCTGCCGCTCGACGCGCTCCTCCTCCTCGTACGACTCGATGGCGGCTGCCGCCAGCGCGACCCCGGAGTGTCGGTGCGCGACGAGCCTGCCCTCGCCCCGGACGCGGTCGATCCAGCCGGTGTCCGCGCTGGCGTCGATCACCTCGGGCTGGTCGAGCAGGTCGAGCACGAAGCTCTTGTTCGTGGCGCCACCGTCGATGATCACCGTGGTGTTCGCCATCGCCCGGCGCAGCTTGCCGAGCGCCTCGTCGCGATCCCGGCCGTACGCGATGATCTTCGCGATCATCGAGTCGAAGTCGGCCGGGATGGTGTCACCCTCGCTGACGCCGGTGTCGACCCGGATGCCCGGGCCGGTGGGCAGGTCCAGCCGCGCGATGCGGCCCGGGGACGGCGCGAAGTCGCGATCCGGGTCCTCGGCGTTCAGCCGGGCCTCGATGGCGTGCCCGCGCTCCACCGGCGGCTCCCCGTCGAGCCGCCCGCCGGAGGCGACGTGCAGCTGCGCCTTGACCAGGTCGAACCCGGTGGTCAGCTCGGTGATGGGGTGCTCGACCTGGAGGCGGGTGTTGACCTCGAGGAAGGCGAACAGCTGGTCGCCGGGGTGGTAGAGGAACTCGACGGTCGCCGCGCCGCGGTATCCGACCGCCAGGGCCAGCCGTTCGGCCGACGTCTTGAGCTCGGCCGCCTGCGCCGGGCTCAGCACCGGCGACGCCGACTCCTCGATGACCTTCTGGTTACGCCGCTGTACGGAACAGTCGCGGACACCGAGGGCCCAGGCGGTGCCCTGCCCGTCGGCGATCACCTGGACCTCGACGTGCCGCGCGCCGGTGACCAGGCGCTCCAGGAACACGATGCCGCTGCCGAACGCCCGCGCCGCCTCCTGGCTCGTGCGCTCGTACGCGTCGACGAGCTCGGCCTCGTTCCTGACCACGCGGATGCCGCGTCCGCCGCCGCCCGCGGTCGCCTTGAGCATCAGCGGGTAGCCGATCTCGGCCGCGGCGGTGCGCGCGGCATCGAGGGTCTCGACGGCGCCGCGGCTCCACGGCGCGACCGGCACGCCGACCTCCTCGGCGATCAGCTTCGAGCCGATCTTGTCGCCGAGCTGGCGCATGGCTTCCGCGCTCGGCCCGACGAAGGCGACGCCGATCTTCTCGCACAGCTCCGCGAACGCCGGGTCCTCGGCGACGAACCCCCAGCCGACCCACGCCGCGTCGGCCCCGGTCTCCGTCAGGGCGCGCTCCAGCGTCGCCAGGTTGAGGTACGGGCGGGCGGACGCCGGGCCCAGGTCGTAGGCGATGTCCGCCTCGCGCACGAAGGTGGCGGTGCGGTCGACGTCGGTGTAGAGGGCGACCGTCTCGATCCGGATGCCGGTTTCCGCAGCCAACTCTCGGACCGCGTGGATGAGACGCATGGCGGCCTCACCACGGTTGACGATGGCGACACGGTTGAACACCCGACTGACCCCTTTGGTAGACCATGATCTGCTCGCTGGGAGACGACGGCTCCCCGCAGTGATCCACCCTTCCGTCTGGTGGCTGCCGGCGCCATGGCGCAATCGCCGAACCACCCGGCCTTCAGTTGTAGGAACCCGACAAGAGTTTTTGGCCACCGGACCGCGGAGGCACAGCGCGTGCCAGGCGAGGTGGCGAAACGTGCTCGGGAGACTACTGAGAGTGGTCGAGGGGCCGGCCATCCGACGAGTGCCCATCTCGGGCGTTTCGGTTTGATCGCGCCGAATGTGGGCACCTGGTGCGGGCGCCCGTCGGCCCGCGGGCCCCACCAGCCCCGGGAGGCACCGTTGCCGTTCGACGCGAGCGAGTACGGCCGGCACGTGCCGGCCGACACCTACGACGACGCCTTCGCGCACCTGGACCCGACGTCGGCGGTCGAGCGACTCGTGGAACTCGCCGACGGTGGCCCGGTCTGCGAGTTCGGGGTGGGCACCGGCCGGCTGGCGCTGCCGCTGCAGGAGCGCGGGCTGACCGTGGCGGGCGTGGAGGGGTCCCCGGTGATGGCCTCCCGGCTACGGGAGAAGCCGGGAGGGGAGCGGATCGAGGTGGCCATCGGCGACTTCGCCGCGACCCGGGTGCCGGGCGAGTTCGCCCTGGTGCTGCTCGCGTTCAACACGATCTTCGCGCTGCCCGACCAGGCCGCGCAGGTCGCGTGCTTCCGCAACGCCGCCGCGCACCTGCGTCCCGGCGGCCGGTTCGTCGTCGAGGCGTGGGTGCCGGACCCGGCCGCGTTCCGGGCCGGCGCGGCCCTGCGGCCGGTTCGGGTGGCGCAGGACGCGGTCATGCTCGAGGCGGCCCTGTTGCACCCGGCGGAGCAGCGGATGACGACCACCAAGATCCGGCTCACCGGGACGGGCGTCGACCTGCTCCCCGCGAACCACCGCTACGCCTGGCCCGCCGAGCTCGACCTAATGGCCGAACTGGCCGGAATGACCCGGGAACAGCGGTGGGAGGACTGGACGGGCCGGCCCTTCACCGACCACAGCCGCGACCACGTGTCGGTCTACCGGCGACCGGCGTCGGCGTAGGCCCGACCCGCCGCCCACGCCGACCGTCCCCGCCGGACGGGAATCACCGGTGCGACAGCCGGTCGGCCAGCGTGACCCGCAGGTCACCGATGCCGGCCCCGGTCAGCGCCGACACGGCCACCGCGTCCGGGTGGACGCGCTGCAGTGCCTGCACCGACTCGGGCGGCGCGACGTCGATCTTGTTGAGCACCAGCAGTTCAGGTACCGAGCCGGCGCCGATCTCGTGCAGCACCCCGTGGACCGTGGTGATCTGGTCGAGGGCGTCCGGGGCCGAGGCGTCCACCACGTGCATCGTCAGATCGCTGCGGGTGACCTCCTCCAGCGTCGAGCGGAACGCGTCCACGAGCTGGTGTGGCAGGTGGCGGACGAACCCGACGGTGTCGACGACGGTGTAGGTGAGGTCGCCGGTGCTGATCCGGCGCACGGTCGGGTCGAGGGTGGCGAACAGGACGTCCCGTACCTGCGCGTCCGCGCCGGTGAGCCGGTTGAGCAGGGCGGACTTGCCGGCGTTGGTGTAGCCGGTGATGGAGACCGAGGGCACCTGGTTGCGGGCTCGCCGGCCACGCACCCGCTCCCGCCTCCGGGCCAGCTCCGAGGCGTTGCGACGCAGCCGGGTGGCCCGCTGGCGCAGCGTCCGCCGCTGGGTCTCCAACCGCATCTCACCGGGGCCACGCACACCCATTCCGGCGCCGCCGGCCATCCGGCCACCACCGACCCGGGACATCGACCGGCCGTCGCCGCGCAGGCGGGGCAACTGGTACGCGATCTGCGCCAGCTCCACCTGGACCCGACCCTCGCTGGTACGCGCGTGCTCGGCGAAGATGTCCAGGATCAGCGCCGTGCGGTCGACGACCCGCACCCCGGTCCGCTCCTCCAGGTTGCGCACCTGCCCGGGGGTCAACTCGCCGTCGGCGATCACCACATCCGCGTGCGCGCGCTCGGCCAGCTCGGTCAACTCGTCGACCTTGCCGGAGCCGATGTAGGTGGCGGAGTCGGGCTTCGGCCGGCTCTGCACCACCGCGTCGGCGACGGTCAGGCCGTCGGTGTCGGCCAACCGGCGCAGCTCGGTCAGGGAGGTCTCCGTGCCCGGCCCGCTGTCGCCCGCCCCGTCCTCCTGACGCACCGCCACCAGCACCGCCGTCGGGCGTTCGCCCGGAGTGCCGACACCGGTGCCCAACAACCACGATCCCGCCATCGTCCACCTCGCTCGTCTCGTGCGTTCTGACCTACCCCCGTTGCCGCCGGACATGCGGACCCGCCACCCCACCGGTCGTCAACGACGGCGCTCTCGGGCGCCGCGCGCCCACGCGGTGAAGGTGTCCGGTGAGCGGTTGCCGGTCAGGGACAGGACCGCGACCTGTCCGTCCACGGGTTCTTGGACGTGGTCACGCGCCTCGCGGTCGACGTGGCACCGGGCCACGCCGGCCGGCGACCTCGGGATCGACGCGACGAATGGGCGTCGACCGGTCGGGTACGCCGGTCGGACCGGACAGCGCGCTACGACCAGGAGAGGGTGGCTGCGATGAAGGTCAGGAACTCGCTGCGCGGTTTGAAGAACAAGATGAACTCGATCGTCGTACGTCGTCGGGGCCGGACTTTTGTGATCAACAAGTCCGACCCGCGTCAGAAGGCCCGGCAGGGCTGAGAGCCGCGAGCGGACGGGTACTGACGTGTCCTGGCCGGTCGCGATGTCCCGCGCGCTCCAGCAGCGCCTGATCAACCCGATCGTCCGGCTCGCGTGGGACTGGAAGCTCCCGATTCCCGGCGACGCCCTGCTGGAGACGACCGGACGGCGTACCGGCCAGCCGCGGTACACCCCGGTGTGCGACGGCCTGGACGGTGACGTTTTCTGGCTGGTCTCCCAGCGGGGGCGCCGTGCCGACTGGGTCCGGAACGTGGAGGCCGACAACCGCGTCCGGCTCAAGGTGGGCGGCGGGCGGCGTGCGCGCTGGCGGACCGGAACGGCGCGGATCGTCGAGGACGACGACCCGCGCCAGCGCCAGCGGATCCTCGGGGGCGGCGGTCGCGCGCGCCGGCTCTGCCTGCGCACGTCGAAGGCGGTGACCGAGAGCCCGCTGACGGTGCGCGTCGATCTTGAGCCGGTCTGACGCCCGAGCCGGCCTCGACCTGACCGGGCGACGCCCGAGCGGCGGAGCCCGTCGCCTCAGACCGTGCGCAGGTATTCCTCCCAGGACACCTTCGGCGTGACGGCCGGGCCGTCGTCCGCACCCCGGTTTGCCAGCCCGTTGAGGCCGAGGTAGTAGTCGCCCGCCTGGTGCTGGGCGCCGGCCGACTGGTCCGTGTCGGCCAGAGCGATGGCGTGGATGTGGTAGGGCCAGTCTCCCTGCGACGGGGTGCGGAGCCACGCGGCGAAGCCCACCCGGCGCAACTGCCTGACGACGGTGGTCCGGTAGGTGGAGGTCATGCCGCTCACGGACAGGTCCAACGCGCCGCCGCCGTCGTGGGTGCCCGCCGAGGCCGGGGTGCTGGAACTGTAGGAGCCCTGGGTGATGGTCAGTTGAGCGCCGAGCAGGCGTTCCGCCTCCAGGAGCATGCTCCGGGTGCGCGTGTTGACCTGTGCGCCGCGAAGAGTGACGACGCTGCCCGGGGAGAGCGCCCGCGTGACCGTGAACCGCTGCTCACCCAGCAGGCGGAGCGAGGTCTGCCCGGGCAGGCCGGTGGCGTCCAGCCCCGTGTATCCCAGTGACCGCTGGTAGGCGGCGTACGCCGCGATGGTGCTCGTGCCGAAGTGACCGTCGACGTAGGTGGCCGCGAGAAGGCCTCGTGCCTGCAGCGCGCGTTCCACCTGGAGGACGCTGTCCTTGCTGCCGGAGGTGATCGCCGTGTCTGCCCGGCGCGGATCGATCTGCGCGGCCTTGATGAGCGCCTCCATGTCGACCACCGGCAGCGCCGCGCGGGCACTCTGGCCGGTGACCGCCGAACCGGCCGTCGCGAGCGCGGCGGTGAGCAGCACACGTCTCCTGGTTAGCACTCTTCCTCCATGCGGTTGTGCGGCACGCTGACGCGCTCGTAAGTGCTTTTCCATGTATCGATGGATACTGGCAGAATTCTTCATCGCGCGAAAGGCTTCCCCACCCCGCGATCCCGGACCGGCCCCCGGGTTCCTCGACCCCATCTTTCCGGTCGGCCCGCGGCGACCGCGTCCGCCTGATCTGCTGGAGACAGGCGAGCCGGTCCCCGCAACGGCTCGACGTGAGCGACGGCCACCCGGCACGCCGCCGCCAACCACGAACTCGAAGGGGTGATCATGGGAAGAACGACCATGGGTGTCCGGTCCGTGACCGACAGCCTGGGTATCGAGCGGGCCAGCGAGGACTGCGGCCCGCAGGGCCTGGCCCGGTTCCTGGGCTGGGTCAGCCTCGGTCTGGGGGTGGCCACTCTCGCGCGGCGGGAGCAGGTCAGCCGGATGAGCGGGGTCGACGACTCGCCCACCGCACGGCGGGTGCTGGCGGTGACGGGCGTACGCGAGCTGGGCCACGCCGCCGCCCTGCTGATCCCCCGGCGCGCGGGGTGGGGAGCGTGGACCCGGGTCGCCGGCGACGTGCTGGACCTCGCCGCCGCCGGGCAGGCGATGATGGGTCGCGGTGGCGAACGGCGCCGGCGTCTGACGTACACGACCTGGGCGTTGGCCGGGATCACCGCCGTGGATCTGTACAGCGCGGTACGGGTCACCCGTCGGCGGCCGGGGCGGAACGCCAACCGGGTGCACGGGTCGGTGACGATCAACCGCAGCGCCGCGGACGCGTACCGGTTCTGGCACGACTTCGAGAACCTGCCGCGCTTCATGTCGCACCTCCAGTCGGTGCAGACCACGGGTGACCGGCGGTCCCGCTGGACGGCGAAGGCGCCGGCCGGCCGCAGCGTCACGTGGCACGCGGAGATCGTCGACGACCGCCCGGGTGAACTGATCACGTGGCGCTCGACGGGTGGGGCACGGGTGCCCAACTCCGGGTCGGTGCGCTTCGTCCCGTCCACCGGGGGCCGTGGCACCGAGGTGCGGGTCGAGATCGGCTACCGGGTGCCCGGAGGCATGTTCGGCGCGCGGGTCGCCAAGCTGTTCGGTGAGGATCCGCAGCAGCAGGTCTCCGACGACCTGCGCAGGTTCAAGCAGATGATCGAGACCGGCGAGATCACGCGCTCCGACGGCAGCCCGGACGGCATCAGCATCCAGCAACAGCTGAAGCAGCGCCCGGCGCAGCCGCTGGCGACGCGCCGGTCCGGAAGGTAGGGCACCCATGAAAGCGACCTGCTGGATCGCACCCAACAAGGTGGCGGTCAAGAAGGTGCCCGACCCGCAGATCCTCAACCCGCGCGACGCGATCGTGCGGATCACCTCGACGGCGATCTGCGGCTCCGACCTGCACCTTCTTCAGGGGTACATCCCGGCGATGAAGAAGGGGGACGTCCTCGGTCACGAGTTCATGGGCGAGATCGTGGAGCTGGGCCCGGGCGTCCGCAACGGCCTGAGTGTCGGCGACCGGGTGGTGGTGGCCTTCCCGATCGCCTGCGGCAACTGCGCCTCCTGCCAGGCCGGCCTCTACTCGATCTGCGAGAACTCCAACCCCAACGCGGGGATCGCGGAGACGTTCCTGGGCCACTCGCCCGCCGGCATCTTCGGCTACTCCCACCTCCTGGGCGGCTACGCCGGCGGCCAGTCGCAGTACGCACGGGTGCCCTACGCCGACGTCGGGACCATCAAGATCGAGGACGACCTGCCGGACGAGAAGGCGTTGTTCCTGTCCGACGTGCTGCCGACCGGCTACATGGCCGCCGAGATGTGCGACATCAAGCGCGGCGACACCATCGCGATCTGGGGCGCCGGCTCGGTCGGCCAGTTCGCGGCCGCCAGTGCCCGCCTGCTCGGGGCGGAACGGGTCATCGTCATCGACCGGTTCCCCTACCGGCTGCGGATCGCTCAGGAGAACACCGGCGCGGAGATCATCAACTACGAGCAGACCGACGTCCTGGATGCCCTGCGGGAGATGACGGGCGGCCGCGGGCCGGACGCGTGCATCGACGCGGTCGGCCTGGAGGGGCACCACGCGTCCGCCGCGCTGCACGCGTACGACAAGGCCAAGCAGGCGACGAAGACGGAGACCGACCGGCCCCACGCGCTGCGGGAGGCGGTGTTGAGCTGCCACAACGGCGGCACGATCTCGGTGATCGGCGCCTACAGCGGCTTCATCGACAAGTTCCCGATGGGCTCGTTCATGAACCGCTCGCTGACCATGCGGGCCGGGCAGGCGCACGTGCAGCGCTACATGCGGCCGCTGCTCGAACGGATCCGCAAGGGCGAGATCGACCCGAGCTTCATCATCACCCACACCATGCCGCTGGCCGAGGCCCCGCACGCCTACGACATCTTCAAGAACAAGCAGGACGACTGCCTGAAGGTGGTGCTCACGCCGTAGCGGCGGCGATGGTCTGCCGGGACGAGGGGACGCCGGTCGAGCTGACGTCACCCTCGCCCCGGCACGCCGTGCGGCGGCCCGGCAGGCATGGCAGACGCGTCACCTCCCGGCGCTCCGCACCGCGTGGCCTCGGCGTCAGTGACCGCGGTAGAGGGCGTCGACGTCGGCGGCGAAGTGTGACCGGACGACCCCGCGCTTGACCTTGAGCGTGGGGGTGAGCTCCCCGTCGGCTTCGGTGAGGTCCCGGAGCAGGATGCGGAAGGTCTTGATCCGTTCGGCCTGGGACACCGTCTCGTTGGCGGCATCGATGGCTCGCTGGATCTCCTGGCGTAGCCCGGGGTCGTCCCGCAGGTCCGCCACCGACGCGCGGGGGTGGCCGTGGGAGTCTCTCCACCGCTCCCACGTCTGCTGGTCGAGGGTGATGAGCGCGGAGACGTACGGCTGGTCGTCGCCGAACAGGACGCACTGACTGATCAGGGGGTGGGCGCGGACGCGTTCCTCGACCGGAGCGGGGGCGAGGTTCGTGCCCGCCGCCGTCACGATGATCTCCTTCGTCCGGCCGGTGATGCGCAGGAAGCCGTCGCCGTCGAGGCTGCCCTGGTCCCCGGTGCGCAGCCACCCGTCCGCCGTGAAGGTGGCCTCGGTGGCGTCGGGGTTGTGCCAGTAGCCGGGGAAGACCATCTCGCCGCGTGCCAGGACCTCCCCGCCGTCGCCGATGCGGATGTCCACGCCGGGCAACGGCCTACCGACCGTGCCGATCCGTAGCGCGGTCGGCAGGTTCAGGGTCAACGCCGGTGACGTCTCGGTCAGCCCGTACCCCTCCAACGCGGTCAGGCCGGCGCCGCGGAAGAAGTGACCGAGCCGCTCCCCGAGCGGGGCGCCGCCGACGATGGCCGTACGGCACCGTCCGCCCAGCGTGGCCCGCAGCTTCCGGTAGACGATCACGTCGAACACCCGGTGCGCCAGCCGCAGGAGGCCTCCGGGGCCGGTGGGCGTGTCGATGGCATGGCTGTAGCGCACCGCGACGCTGTCCGCCATCCGGAACAGCCACTCCTGGTGCGCCTCCGCGGCCTTCTCCCGCGCCCGGGCGTGCATCTTCTCGAACACCCTCGGCACGGCGAGGATGAAGGTGGGTCGGTGCCGTTGTACGTCCGCGAGTGCGCCACGCATGCTGGCGCTGTGCACCAGGGTGGCGCGGGTGAGCACCATGCCGACCTGGATCAGGCGGGCGAACGTGTGGGCCAGCGGCAGGAACAGCACCGTCGACGCCCCCGGGTGCAGCAGCTCCGGCAACACGGCGGTGGCGCTGCCGATGTCGCTGTAGATGTTGCGGTGCGTCAGCACACATCCCTTCGGCTTGCCGGTCGTGCCGCTGGTGTAGACGATCGTCGCCACGTCGCTGCCGGTGACCGCCGTGCGGCGGGCGTCCACCTGGGCGTCGTCCACGGTGCGGCCCTGCCCGGCGAGCGCGATCAGGTCCCCGGCGTCGATCTGCCACACGTGGCGCACGCCGGGCAGGCCCGCGCGCAGGTCGGCGAGCATCGCGGCGTGCTTGTCGGCCTCGACCACACATCCCACCGCCTCGGAGTCAGCGAGTATCCATTCGAGCTGCTCCGGGCTGGACGTGTCGTAGATCGGGACGGTGACCGCCCCGATCGACCACAACGCGTAGTCGACGAGCGTCCACTCGTAGCGGGTTCGGCTCATCAACCCCACCCGGTCCCCGTGACCGATCCCGGCGGCGATGAAGCCGCGGGCGACTGCGCACACGTCGTCGCGGAACTGGGCGCACGTCACGGGGGCGGCCCCGTCCGCCGCCGTCGCTGCCGGCCAGGACCGGGGGACCGGCGAGGGGCGCAGGAACTGCAGGCCTTCGGGCTCCTGCCGCGCGTTGTCCCACACCATGTCCGCCAGGCCCGGCGACGTGGCGTCCGTGACAGCCGGCGGTACCGACACCTCCTGCACCCCGTCGCACCCCCTCCACCACCGACGCCGCCCGGCGTCCGAAGCCGCTACGCGGTCATGATGACGCGGCGGAGTGTGGCCACGACGGTGAACGACGAAACCGCCACGCGCGGCGCTGTGCCGTGCGACGGGTCAGCCCGAGGGTCGCTACTTCACCTTGCGGGTGGATCGGGCCACGATGTCCTCGTACTGCGGGTGCTTGACCAGCCACTCGGCGAGGAAGGGACAGATCGGCACGACGGTCCGGCCCCTGGCCCGCGCGTCGTCCATCACCGCGCGAGCCAGTGTCGACCCGACGCCCCTGCCCTCGAACTCCGGGTCGACCTCGGTATGGGTGTAGGCGATGATCGTGCCGGTCAGCTGGTAGGTGACCAGCCCGGCGACCACGCCCGCCTCGTCGCGCGCCTCGAATCGCTCGCGCTCCGGCACGTCTGTCACGGTGAACTGCACCGGACCATCCAACCACGCTCGCCAGCTGACCGGCCGGTGAGCGTGGCCGCCGCCGGGTGCCGCCGCCGGGAGTGCGCGTTGTCAGCTGGCGCGGGACTCGACGCGGGCGAGCAGACGCAGCGTGGCGCGGATGTGCTGCTTGTCGGCGCCGGAGGTGCGGGGGTCGGCCAGCCGGTCGCGGATGGCGGCGATGTGCGCCTCCACGTCCGGGTCCGCCGACAGCGGGGTGGGTGGCGCGACGTCCGTGTGCGGCGGGGTGAGGGCGCGCAGGGCCGCGCCGAGCGGCAGGTCCAGGACCGCGCAGAACGCCCGCACCTTGGGCAGCTCCGGGTGGTGCTGCCACTCGCCGGACAGCCACCGGAAGACCGTGGAGCGACTGACGCCGGTGCGCGTCGCGACCTCGGCCACCGACCAGCCGCGCTCGTCACGGGCGGTCTCGACCGCCTGGCGGACGAATCGCGCGAATGCGGCCTGCGCGGTTGCCGGCGTCTCACCCATGTCCTGGCCGTCGCTTCCCCCGTGGTCGATGCCCAGGCAGGCTAACCCCGACCGCTGACGCGTCGCCATCCGCCGTAGCGCCCGGACATCGTCCGACCACGTACGGTCACCGTGGGGCGCTGTCGGTGTCGGGATGGGCGGCGGTGTCACGGCGGACACCCTCAGCGGCCGGACGCCGGCGACGACTCGCCGGCCCCGGAGTGCGCCAGGTGGGTGCAGTACGCGACCGTGGCGTCGTCCGGGAGCCGGACATCGGGGTCGGCGGCGGCTTCGGCCCGCCGGACGTGGCGGATGATGTCGGCCGGCCCGTCTGCCCTGAGCAGCGCCAGCACGCCGGGCCAGTCGGTCAGGCCGTACGGGCTGACGATGCGGCTGGCGCCGTTGCTGAGCAGCGCGACGCCGCGCAGGTCAGCGAGCGGCCGGCTGCCGGTCACCGCGTGCTCGGCCGCGTGCGGGTCGTCCTTGGCGATCCAGTAGCCGCCCGGCTGGTTCCGGAGGGCCCGCAGCGCCTCGGCGCAGGCGCCCCGGACGCGGTCGTACTCCGGCGTTCCCCGGGGAACGCCGTCCAGGGGCTCCGAGCAGATGCGCCTGGCCGTCACCTCACGCTCGTCGGTGATGACCTGCGGGCCGTCGCGGGCCTGGTCGAGGAGGAGGTAACAGTCCGCGAGCAGGAGATGGTCCAGACGGCCGCGGTGGGCGCGGACGACCACCACGGTCGCCTGCGGGCTGTTCGGGTGCGTGATGTCGCAGGTGTCGCGGTGATCGGCGGCTGTCTCCCCGATCGAGCTGGCGAGGATCGTCGCGAGGTCTCGTCCGTCGGCACGGGACAGCCGGCCGAGCAGCGCGCCACCGAGACGGTGGGTGTACCAGGCGACACCGTGGGAGCAGAGCGACTCGCTTCCCGGGATGCCGGCGCCGTCCAGCATCACGACAGCGCCGGGAACGGCGCCGGCGAAGTCCTCGTTCGGCCGGTCGGGCCGGCCCGCGCTCGTCGCCATGCTCACGTTCACTCATCGGCTCCCGGCTCGGTTGATCCGCTCGCCGGCTCGGCCCGGTACCGCCGGATCCACTCACGGTTGAGGTCGTCGGCCTGGCGGTGGTGTCGGGGCGCGACAGCGCGACCGGGCGGCGTGTCGAGGCCGAGGAAGTCCAGGACCTCGCGGGTGACGGCGACCATGTCCTCGTCGAGATCCTCGTAGCGGACGACGTGGGGACGCACGCCGGCCGCGGAGAACCACGCCCGCCAGCCGGCGTTGTGCTCGTCGATCGTCCGCAGGAGGCCGTCGATCCCGTCCTTGTCGAAGTGCGGCGCCCGCCCGTCGCCGCCACCGCCGCTGATCTCGCCGTTGCCACCGACGTACCAGGCCTGGGTCTGCTCGGCACGCAGCCAGGACACCGCCTGTGCCAGCACGTCCGCACGCCGCAGATACACGTATCGGGTACGCCCGAACGCGCGCTCCAGCAGCGCGGCATCCTGGCCGGCGGCATCGGGGTGGAGCCGGCCGATCCTGTCGACCAGCTCGTCGAGCGTGCCCCACATCAGCTTCGCGCCGAACACGCCGTTGTCGGTGCGACCCGCGTCGAGTGCCGCCCGTACGAAGGCCGCGTCGTCGAACCCGCCGTCACCGCCGCGCGGAATCCGCCACCGCCCCGCCCACAGCGGCTCGTCCGGAACGCGGAAGTACGCCTGCGGGTGCCCTGCGACGCCCGTCGACTCGAGCAACCCGAGCAGCAGAGAGCTGCCGGTGCGCGGGGTGGCGCAGACGAAGTAGGAGTCGACCCGGTCCACGTGGTTCGTCGGCACGGGCATGACGTAACCGTGTCCCGGGCCGCCGCGCAACGGTCGGCTTCCGACCGCGCCGCCGTCCTGCGCGGGAACAGGGTCCTCCCAGACCCCCGTCGTAGGCTGTCGTGGTGACTGCCGTCGTAGACGTCACCGGTGGACCTGCCGTGCTGCAGGTGTTGCTGGTCGAGGATGACCCCGCCGACGCCACCCTCATCGAGGACGCCTTCGTGGCTCACGCCCTGCCCGCCGGGTTGCACCACGTCCCGGACGGCGTGGAGGCGATGGCGTTCCTGCGGCGGGAGGAGGCGCATGCGGACGCCCCGCGCCCCGATCTGATCCTGCTCGACCTGAACATGCCACGGATGAGCGGTCAGGAGGTGCTGGCCGCGGTGAAGACGGACGAGCAGCTCAAGGCGATCCCGGTCATCGTGTTCACCACCTCTGCCGTCGACACGGACGTGCTGGCGAGCTACAGCGCCCACGCCAACGCCTACGTCACCAAGCCCATGGACCTGGACAGCTTCGGCCGGGTGATCGCCGAGATCCACCGCTTCTACGGCAGGACCGTGGCGCTCCCACCGCCGCCGCCCACCGAGTGACCGAACGCGCGAGCGCGGGCGCGGGGTGCGTCACTGCTTCCGGCGGCAGGGTGTCCATCAGCGCCACCTCATACTTTCGGCTAGGTTTCTGGCGTCGTTTGGTCTAGCCTCTGCTCATACGGTTGGTGCCCGCGCAGCGGTGTGCGGCCGGCGCGATGCGGAGGAACCATCATGATCACCACTACTGACCGGCCCGCGCCGACGAGCACCCCCGTCGACCACGACGCCTCGGCCGACTCGCCCGCCACGAAGCTGCTCCTCGCGATGGCGGCGATGCCCGCCGACCATCCGTCCCGTGCCGCCCTGCGGGACCGGGCGATCGAGGCGTGGCTGCCGCTGGCCAACCACCTCGCCCGGCGGTACAGCGGGCGCGGCGAGCCGACCGGCGACCTGACGCAGACCGCGGCGCTGGGCCTGATCAAGGCGGTCGACAAGTTCGACCCGTCCCGCGGTGTCGACTTCGCCGGCTACGCGATCCCCACCATCATCGGGGAGCTCAAGCGCCACTTCCGCGACCGCACCTGGGACATCCGGGTGCCCCGCCGCCTGCAGGAGATGCGGCTCGCGATCTCGGATGCCAACAGCACGCTGCTGCAGACGTTGGGTCGTTCGCCGACGGTCGCCGACATCGCCGCCCACCTCAAGCTCACCGAGGAAGAGATCCTGGAGGGCCTGGAGGGCGCGCGGGCGTACAACGCGGTGTCGCTGTCCACCCCGGTCGGCGACGGTGAGCGGGGCACCGAGCTGGGCGAGATGCTGGGCGGCGAGGACAGCGAGTTCGAGCTGGCCGAGCTGCGGGTCGCCCTCGGGCCGGCGCTGGCCACGCTCGACGAGCGGGAGCAGAAGATCCTGACCCTGCGCTTCTACGGCAACCAGACGCAGAGCGAGATCGCCGACCAGGTTGGCGTCTCACAGATGCACGTGTCCCGCCTGCTGGCCCGCGCGCTGGCCAAGCTGCGGACGCAGTTGGTCGACGCCTTCTGAGCCACCGCCGGGCTCCCGTGTCGCCGCCGCTCTCGAGGACGCATGCGCAGCGGGAGCACACCGCGCCCCTGTGGTAGACAGTCGGCGTGGTGGAGGCGAGCCAGTCCGGCGAGCGCAGCGTGGACGACACGGTTCTCGACGCTGCCCGTGACTGCGTGCTGGCGTACGGGGTGCGTCGCACGACGATGACGGATGTCGCGCGACGCGCCGGCGTCTCGCGGATGACCGTCTACCGTCGCTGGCCGGACGCGCAGTCCCTGATCGGCGACCTGATGAGCCGCGAGTGGCACCAGGTGCTGATGGCCGCGGCGGACGCCGAGACGGTCGGGTCCGCCCGGTCGCGTCTGGTGTCGCGGGTGGTGGCGGTGGCCCGGCAGCTCCGGGAACACCCGCTGCTGTGCAAGATCCGGGACGTCGATCCGGAGGTGCTGCTCCCGTACCTCCTCGACCGGCGGGGCAACGGCCAGGACGAGATGCTGCGGTTCCTCGCGGCGGCGCTCGCCGCCGGCCACGAGGACCACTCGATCCGGCCCGGCGCGCCCGAGGTCATGGCCCGCGCGGTCTTCCTGACCACACAGTCGTTCGTGCTGTCCGTCCGCACGGTCGCCGACGACGTGCCGGTCGAGGAGTTCGACCGCGAGCTGGCCCTCCTGGTCGACGGGTACCTGCGACCGGACTAGGTGTGCCGTCCACGGGCAGCACACCTAGCCGGCGATGACACGCAGTGCCTGTGGGCGGACCTCGACGTGCACCTCGTCCGTCCGGCCGACGGGATCGCCGTCGCCGTACACGGTCATCGGCCGGTCGGCGCCGACGGTGACCGACGCGCCGCGATAGGCGGAGACGTGCCCGCGCCGCACGTGCCGGCCGGTGCGCATCTGTCGCAGCGCCACCGGGAACAGCACCTTCGGGGCGTGCCCGATCACCACGACGTCCAGCGTCCCGTCGTCCGGCTGCGCCTCCGGGGCGACGTGCAGGCCGCCGCCGTAGTACCCGCAGTTCGCGATCACCACCGTGAACGCCTGCCGCTGCTCCGCCTGGCCGTCGACCGTGATCGTGTACCGGGTGCGCGGCCAGCGCAGCAGCGCCCGCAGCCCGGCGGTGGGATACACCAGCGGCGCGGGCAGACGGGACCGGTTGGCCAGCTCGTTGGCCACCGCGTCGACCCCCACGTAGACGCTGCCGACGATCGTTCGCCCCGCGACGCGCAGGACGTCGAGGTGCCGCGGACGCCCGTGCAGCAGCAGGTGGGCGACCGCGTCGGGAGAGTGCGGCAACCCGAGCTGGCGGGCGAAGTCGTTGCCGCGACCGGCGGGGATGACGCCGAGCAGACCACCGGTGTCGGCGACCGCGCCGGCGAGCAGTCGGATGGTGCCGTCGCCGCCCGCGGCGACGACCACCTCGCCGCCGTACACCGCCGCGGTGGCACAGCGGTGCGCCTCCTCGGCCGTCTGCGTGTACTCGACCCGCATCCGTGCGCCGGCGGCGCGGAGCCGGTGCGCCACCGGCATCACCCGGGACAGCCCACGGCGCGCCGTGGGCCCGAGGATCACCGCGAAGGACCGCACCTCACGGCACCAGGATGCCGGGGTTGAGGATGCCGGCCGGGTCCAGCTGGTGCTTGACCGCACGGAGCAGGTCCACGGCGACGTCTCCGATCTCGGCGGCGTACCAGGCCCGGTGATCCGCCCCGACACCGTGGTGGTGGCTGATCGTGGCGCCCGCGGCGGCGATCGCGTCGCTGGCCGCCGCCTTCGCCGTACGCCAGCGCTCGGCGGGATCCGGTCCGGGGGAGCAGATCACCGTGAAGTACAGCGACGCGCCCGTCTCGTAGACGTGGGACACGTGGGCCAGCACCAGCGCCCCGTCGGGCAGCGCCTCGATGATCGCCTGC
The DNA here is from genome assembly GCF_003172955.1 of Micromonospora acroterricola. GTDB lineage: Bacteria > Actinomycetota > Actinomycetes > Mycobacteriales > Micromonosporaceae > Micromonospora > Micromonospora acroterricola. The sequence goes on from NZ_QGKR01000140.1 coordinate 23,479, forward strand.
CGGACGCGTTCGTGCACCTCCGGCAGCGCCGACCAGAACGCGGCGGTCTCCAGGGTCTCCGCGAACGCCCCCACGTCGAGCAGCGCGTCCCGCAGGTACGGGGCGTCGAAGCGGTGCCGCGCCCACTGCCGACCCGCCTCTTCGCCCAGTGGCACGCCGCCGTGTGCCGCCAGCACGGCCGCGGCCGCCTCGACGGTGGGCTCGACGTCGGCGCCCTCGTACCCGGCGATGAGCTGGCAGCCGCCGTCGGATCGTCCGGCTCTCGTCGCCCCGATCATGGTCTCGACCTCGTCGGACAGTCGCAGCACCGTGGGCCGTGGCCCGTCCTGGGCCAGCCGCCGCACGGCTCGCAGCCCGTCGGCGAACGACGCGAACCGCCAGCCCTCGTAGTGTGAGCGTGCCGGTAGGGGGCGGATCCGGACGGTCACGTCGGTGATGACGCCGAGTGCGCCCTCGCTGCCGAGGAACAGGTGCCGCAGGTCGGGACCGGCGGCCGAGGCGGGGGAGCGGCCGGCCCGGACGGTGCCCCGGGGCGTGGCGACCGTCAGCGCCAGCACCATGTCGTCGAAGCGGCCGTAGCCGGCCGACGCCTGGCCGGAGGACCGGGTGGCGGCGAACCCGCCGATGGTGGCGTACTCGTAGGACTGCGGGACGTGGCCCAGAGTGAACCCCTGCTCGGCGAGCAGCTCGGCGGCCCGTGGGGCGCGCAGCCCGGCCTGGAGGGTGGCGGTCCGCGACACCGGGTCGATGGCGACGACCTGGTCGAGCCGGCTCAGGTCGATGGTGACGTGCCGCGCCGCCGACGGCGTCAGCCCACCCACGACCGAGGTGCCACCACCGAACGGGACCACGGCCACCCCGAACCGGGAGCAGATGTCGAGGATGGACACGACCTCGGCGTGGTCGGCCGGGCGCAGCACGGCCTGCGGGGCCGACCGCAGCTGTCCGTGCCGCTGGCGTAGCAGGTCCGGCGTCGACATGCCCGACGCGTGACGTGCCCGGACGTCGTCGGCGGTGATCACCTGCCCGGCGCCCAGCGCTTGCCGCAGCGCGCCGAGGACGGCGTCGTCCAGCTCGCAGCCCGGAACCGTCACCTCGGTCAGTGGCACCGCCGGCGGCGGGGGTGTCAGTTCGAGCACCTGGGCCAGCAGCGCCGCGGCGGCGTCCGGCAGCGTCCTGGCGTTCGTCGTGGCACCCCAGCGGGCCCAACCAACGGTCGACGCTTCCCCTCCGATATTCATGTGTGACAGAGTGACATCCAACGTCACTACATCGCAAGGAGGCGTGTGAAGACCTCGCTGACCGTCTCCCGCCGGGAACGTGACCTCACCGAGCTGGCCGCCGGCGCGCCCGTCGACGTCCTCGTCGTCGGGCTGGGCGTCACCGGCGCCGGAGTGGCGCTCGACGCCGCGAGCCGTGGGCTGTCCGTGCTCGCCGTCGACGCCCACGACCTGGCCCACGGCACCTCCCGGTGGAGTTCCAAACTGATCCACGGCGGTCTGCGGTACCTCGCGCACGGCCAGGTCGGCGTCGCCTACGAAAGCGCCGCCGAGCGCCACCTGCTGCTGACCCGCACCGCCCCGCACCTGACGCGCCCCCTGCCGATGCTGCTCCCCGCGACCGCGTACACCAGCCGTTGGCAGGCACGCGCGGCGGCGGCCGGCCTGCGCGCCGGAGACCTGCTGCGCACCTGCGCCGGAACCTCCCGGCGGACCCTTCCCGGAACACGCCGGCTCGGCTCTGCCGAGGCCGGCGCGATCGCCCCCGCGCTGCGGCCGGCCGGCCTGCGCGGAGCACACCTGTCCTGGGACGGCCAGCTCTGTGACGACGCCCGACTCGTCGTCGGTCTGGCCCGCGCGGCCGCCGCGCACTCCGCCCGCATCCTGCCCCGCTGCCGGGCGATCAGCCTGCACCGGGACGGCGCCACCATCGAGGACACCCGCACCGGGACGCGCATGCACGTCGCCGCCCGCGCGGTCATCAACGCCACGGGCGTGTGGGCCAGCAGCCTGACCCCGCACGTACGCCTGCGTCCGTCCCGAGGAACCCACATCGTCCTGTCGGCCGCCCGGCTGGGCGGGCTCTGGGCGGGCCTGACCATCCCGGTCCCCGGCGAGTTCACCCGCTACGTCTTCGCCCTCCCGCAGACCGACGGCCTGGTGTACGCCGGGCTGACCGACGAGCCGCTGAACGGGCCCGTCCCGGATGTGCCGCAACCCACCGAGGCCGACATCGCGTTCCTGCTCGACGTCCTGAACAGCGTCCTCGACCAGCCGCTGCGACCCACCGACGTGCTCGGCGCCTACGCCGGGCTGCGACCGCTGTTGGACGCCGGTGACAGCCGAACCGCCGACCTCTCCCGCCGGCACGCCGTCATCGACGACCCCGACGGGATCATCAGCGTGATCGGCGGCAAGCTCACCACCTACCGGCGCATGGCCCAGGACGCCGTCGACACCGCCGTCCGGCAACGCCACCTCGCCGCCGGCCCGTGTCGCACCCGCCGGCTCCCACTGCCCGGCGCCGCGAGCAGGGCGCAGCTGGCCCGGGTCCCCGCACCCCGCCGGCTCATCCACCGGTACGGCACGGAGGCCGTCGACGTCCTGGCCGAGGCGCCCGCAGAACTCCACCAGCCGATCGGCCCCGACGTCCCCGTCACCGGCGCCGAACTCCTCTGGGCCGCCCGGCACGAGCTCGCCCTCACCGTCGACGACCTGCTCGACCGACGGACCCGCATCGGTCTCGTCCCGGCGCACCGCGACGCCGCGCTGCCGACCGCGCGACACGTCCTCGCGCTGGCCGCCGACCGCTGACCGGGCCGGCCGGTCGTATCCGTGCCGGACGTCGGGATTGCGGGGCCATTCCCGGGGGATGCCCGGACAACCGTGGGATGGACGGTCTCGCGGACGTGGAGGGGGCCGGCGGCATGTTCGACGGGTTCGAGGAATTCGACATTCCTACCTCGGGGGCGACGATCCACGGACGCCGTGGCGGAAGCGGCCCCCCGGTACTTCTCCTGCACGGCATCCCCGAGACGCACCTCATGTGGCATCGCGTGGCGCCGCGACTCGCCGAGAACCACAGCGTGGTCGTCACCGACCTGCGCGGCTGGGGCGACAGCGGTAAGCCGCCGAGCAGCGCCGACCACGAGCCGTACAGCATGCGGGCGATCGCCCGCGACCAGGTCGAGGTCATGCGGAGTCTGGGCTACGACCGGTTCGATGTCGTCGGCCATGATCGCGGAGCGCGGTGCGCGTACCGTCTCGCGCTCGACGCCCCGGATGTCGTCACCCGGCTCGCGGTCCTGGACGTCGTTCCCGTCGGCGACGTCTACAACCGTGCCGACCGGGCGTTCAGCCTCTCGTACTGGGTGTGGTCCTTCCTGGCGGCGCCGGCGCCGGTGCCCGAGCGGTTCATCGACGCGGCGCCCGCCGTCCTCGTCGACTTCATGCTCGACACCTGGCCCGAGGTGAAGGACGCGTTCCCGCCCGAGGTGCGTGCCGCGTACCACCGGCAGTTCAGCGACCCCGCGACCGTCCACGCGGTCTGCGAGGAGTTCCGCGCGGCCGCCACGCTGGACTACCAGCAGGACGAGGCGGACCGGGGCAAGCGCAGGATCGAGTGCCCCGTGCTGTTCCTCTGGAGCCGACAGGGTCAGGTGGCGAAGCTCTACGACGACCCGCTCGGGATATGGCGGCAGTGGGCCGACGACGTTCGTGGCGAGCCGGTCCCGGTCGGGCACTTCATTCCGGAGGAGGCGCCCGAGGAGACCGCACGGCAACTCCTGGACTTCCTGACGTAGCGCGAAGGGACGGGCCGCCCGTCCGATGCCCCTCGTCCTGACAGGATGGCGGCATGTCCGCATCCGTCGTCCCGCTCACGCTCGGCACGTGGCCCACACCGGTGGAGCCGATGCCCCGGCTGGCCGCCGCCCTCGGGCTTGGTCGTGAGGACCTTCTCGTCAAGCGCGACGACCTCACCGGCCTCGCCGGCGGCGGCAACAAGATCCGTAAGCTGGAGTGGACCGTCGCCGAAGCGCTCGCGAACGACGCCGACACACTCGTCACCACGGGCGCGCCGCAGAGCAACCACGCGCGGCTCACCGCGGCGGCCGCCGCGCGCCTCGGTCTGCGCGCCGTGCTGGTGTTCCCGGGTGAACCGCCGGCGGACCGATCCGGCAACCTCGTCCTGGACGCGTTCCTCGGCGCCGAGATCGTCTTCACCGGTGCGCAGGGTCAGCCGGCCCTCGCGGACGCCGCCGCGCGGGTGTGCGAGCGGCTGCGCTCCGAAGGCGCACGTCCCGCCCTCATCCCGTTCGGCGGGTCCAGCGCCCTGGCCGCCCGCGGCTACGCCACCTGCGGCGAGGAGCTGCTGGCCCAGGTGCCCGGCCTGCGTACCGCCGTGGTCGCGCTCGGGTCGGGCGCCACGATGGCCGGGCTCGTCGCGAGCCTGGGCCCGGACCGCACGCTCGGTGTCGACGTCGGGGCGGTCGACGACCCCCGGCAGCGCGTGGCCGCGTTCGTCGCCCCGCTCGCGCCGGGTGTTCGCGCCGACGACCTGCGCGTCGACCGCGACCAGGTCGGAAGCGGCTACCCGAGCCTCACCACGGCGGTCGAGGAGGCGATCACACTCGTCGCCCGGGTCGAGGGGATCGTCCTCGATCCCACGTACACCGGGCGCGCGATGGCGGGGCTCATCGCGGCCACCCGGCGAGGTGAGATCGCGCCGGGCGACACGACGGTCTTCATTCACACGGGCGGGCTTCCCGGTATGTTCGGGCACCCCGACGTTCCCGCGTTCGCGGAAAGAGCCCAAAAGATCAACTGATCCGGGTACGGGGCCCGGAGTGGGCCACCCGACAGAAACGCCGGGCACTCGTGCGGTGACGGTGGGAACCGCCATGATGAGGCGGTGAAGATCCTGTCCATCCAGTCGTCGGTCGCCTACGGCCACGTCGGCAACTCGGCGGCCGCCTTTCCCCTCCAGCGGCTCGGCCACGAGGTCTGGCCGGTGCTGACGGTTCACTTCTCCAACCACACGGGGTACGGCGCGTGGCGCGGGCCGCTGCTGGAACCGACCCAGGTGGCCGAGGTGATCGCCGGCATCGCGGACCGGGGGGTACTCGGCAGCGCCGACGCGGTGCTCTCCGGCTACCAGGGTGACCCCGCGATGGGCGCGGTGATCCTCGACGCGGTGGACCAGGTCAAAGCCGCCAACCCGGCCGCGGTGTACTGCTGCGATCCGGTGATGGGCGACGAGGGCCGCGGGATGTTCGTCCGGCCCGGCATCCCCGAGTACATGCGGGACGTCGTGGTCCCGCGCGCCGACATCATCACCCCGAACCACTTCGAGCTGAACTTCCTCGCGGGCCGTGCGACGAACTCCCTCCCGGAGGTGCTGGAGGCGGTCGACGCGGTCCGCGCGACGGGGCCGCGGCACGTGCTGGTCACCAGCGTGCTCCACGGCGACGTGCCGGAGGGGTCCCTGGAGGTGGTGGCCGTCTCCGACGAGGGCGCCTGGGCGGTGACCACGCCGCTGCTGCCGATCAACCCGAACGGCGGCGGCGACGTCACCGCGGCGCTGTACCTCGCGCACCTGTGGACGACGGGCTCGCCCGCGACGGCGCTGGAACGCACCATCGCCTCCGTCTTCGCCGTCCTGGAGGCGACCCTGGCCGCGGGGACCCGGGAGATCCAGCTCATCGCGGCCCAGGACGCGATCGCCGCGCCGCCCACCAGGTTCGCCGCCCGCCGGCTGCGCTGACCTGGGCAACCGCCCCCGGCGGCGTCCCCGTTACCCGTAGTGTCGATCTGCGGTGACCGTGGACGGGCAGGGGCAGGGTGATCGATGACAGCGGGCCGCGGCGCCGGGTCGGCGGTTCCCGGCCGGAGGAGTCCCGCGCATCCGGCGTTCCTGGAGCTGTTCTTCGATCTGGTCTACGTCTTCGCGCTGATCACCCTCACCGACAAGCTGGCCACCGAGCTGACCTGGACGGGCGCCGCCGAAACCCTGGTGCTGCTGCTCGGGTTCACGTTCATCTGGGCGCTGACGGCGTGGGGCGGTGACACGCTCGACCGTGCCCGGCCAGCGCTCCAGGTGCAGGTCATCGGGACACTGGCGGCGAGCCTGCTGTTGGCGGCCACGGTCCCTGACGCGTACGGCAGCCGGGGCCTGCTGTTCGCCGTCACCTACGTGGCGATCCACCTCGGCTCCAGCGTCTACATCCTGCTGGTCGTGCGGATGCCGTCCCCGCGTAGGCGGAACAGCCGGGTCCTGTTCTGGGAGGCCATCGCCGGGATCGGGTGGATCGGTGGGGCACTCGTCGACGGCACGGCTCGTCTGATGCTGTGGGCGGTGGCGGTCGCGATCGAGTACGCGGCGGCCGCCCTCGGCTGGCCCGTGCCGCGGCTGGGCCGTCTGCACGCGGAGGAGTGGCGGTTGGCCGGCGAGCGGCTCTCCGAGCGGTACCGGCAGTTCGTGATCATCGCGCTGGGCGTGTCGATATTCTCGACCGCGGACACCTTCAGCGAGAGCGACTACACCGCCCCGCGGGTCTGGGCGCTCGTGGTCGTCTTCCTGATGGTGGTGCTGATGTGGCGCATCTACATCTATCGCGCCGGAGAACTGCTGACCGACGCGATCGCCAAGTCGACGAGGCCATCCCTGCTCGGCCAGTCCGCCGCGGTCACCCACCTGATCATGGTGGCCGGTATCGGGGGCGCGGCGGTCACCAGCACGCTCGTCGTCGATCGTCCGTTCGGCGAGACCCCGCCGTCCTGGGCCGCCGTCATCCTCGGCGGGCCAGCGCTCTTCCTGTTCGGCCGTGGGGTGCTCGACTACACCGTGTTCGGTCGGGTGTCCAGGTCGCGGCTGGCGGGTCTGATCCTGCTGGGTGCGGTGGCGTCGGTGACGTACCGGCTGCCGCCGCTCGCGGTCGCCCTCCTCGCCATGGTCGTTCTGGCCCTGGTCGCCGCCGCGAACCTGCTGAGCACCCGGGTGCACCCCCGGACGGCGGCGCCGCCGGCACTGCGCTGACCCGGTCCGGCCCGTGTCGGTGGTCATGCGGCGGGCAGCGGAGCGGTGCTCAGCCGCGAGCGCGGGGTCACGGTCTCGACGATCAGCGTGAGCAGCAGGACCAGGTTCGCCACGGCCATGACGGCGACCGGTGGCAGCAGCGGCATCGCGGGTGCGACGGCGCCCAGCACGACGATCCCGAGCACCCGTGGCCAGAGGATCCGACCGGTGACCACGACGTCGTACAGGCAGCCGCCGAGCAGGACCAGCGCGGGCCCGCCCAGGATCGCGACGATCCAGCTCCACGGCGCCTCGCCGAACGGACGGTCGATGACGAGCGAGTCGCTGGCCGAGATGACCACCACGCCCGACACCATGACCAGGTGGGTGTACGACGTGGCGGTCCCCGAGCGCACCCGCTCCACGGTCGAGACGGCGGTCGGCGCCAGCAACTGTCGTATCCGGTGGAAGTAGATCTGGAACAGCAGGAGCGCGTTGGTGAGCGCGATCGTGCACGCGACCACCCGGCCGACCTCGAAGTCGCTGGCGGCCAACCCCATGCCGACGGTCAGGATCAACTCACCGAGCGAGATGATGAAGATCTGCCGGTGCCGTTCGGACAGGTGTGCGCCGGTGAAGATCTGGCTGGCGAGTTCGGTACGACCGAGCCGTGGCGTCGGCCAGCCGATCCGCGCCGACCCGAGGTCGATCGCCACGGCGATCGACCAGAGCACCAGCCGGGCCGTGCCGTCCACGAACGCGCCGGCCACCCAGGGCCCGACGGTGACGCCGAACCAGAAGAAGACGCGGATGCTGCGGGCCTGGATCGGCCGGTTCACCCGGGTGCCGGGGATGAGGACCGAGTCCCGGGTTAGGTGGATCGCGAAGTACGCCGCGACGAAGAGCCACCCGTACGCGCCGAAGGCCCGCGGGACCGCGACGGCCATCAACAGGGTGCCGAACATGACCACGAGAACGGTGGCCTGGATCAGTGGCAGCCGCGGGTTGAACAGGTCGGTGAGCCACGCGGTGAGCACCCAGACCCACCAGGCGGCGAGCAGCAGGACGGCCGTCTGCGCCGCGTTCCGAGCGCTGAGGTCGTTGGCCAGCCCGGCGGCGAGCCGGGAGAACATGAAGATGTAGACCAGGTCGAAGAAGAGTTCCAGGAACGTCGGAAACTCCGGCTCGCCGCGTCGGCGCAGAATCCGGGGTAGCGGAGTCGAGGTCACGGCGTCTGCCTCCTGCGGGGACGCCCGACCGGGAGCGGAGGCGCTGGCAACCTGTCGAGGTTCCTGTCACCTCTGAACCTACAAAACAGGACAGGCTCGGACACCCGAATGGGTCACAGGCAGCCTGTGCGGCAGGGCGGGTCCGCCCGCCTCAGGCGTCCGGGAGGAACCGGTCGGCGAGGGTACCTGCCGTCGCCGTGAGTTGGTCGATGCCGAGACCGGTGCGCCCCATGAACACGAGCCCCTGCTGCGCGGCGAGCAGTGCACGTGCGGTCTCGATCGGGTCGGCGTCGGCCGGCAGGTCGCCTTCGCCCTGCGCTCGTACGACGCACTCGGCGACCAGTGCGGTGGTCGCCTCGTAGGTGCGGCGTGCCTCCGCCAGGACGTCGGGGTCGGTGGTGGCGAGCTCGCAGGTGCTGTTCGCCATGAGGCAACCACGGCGGGCGGCGGCTCCGCCCGGGTCGCTGACCGGCGCCATCACGAACGCCCGCAGGGCGTCGAGGGCGCGGGGAGTGGAGGTCAGCATCTCCCGCAGGTAGCCGCCGCTGGTGTCGGTGTAGCTGCGCAGCGCCCGGAGGAAGAGCTGGTGCTTGTCGCCGAAGGCGCCGTAGAGGCTGCCCTTGCCCAGCCCGCTGACGCGCATGAGGTCCTCCAGCGAGGTCGCCGCGTAGCCGGCGTCCCAGAACTGGTCCCGGACGGCGCGCAGCACCTGCTCCTCGTCGAACTGTCGTGGCCTGGCCATGTGACCAGCGTAGCAATTATTGACCGAGCGGTCCACCAAGCCTATGGTGGACCGAGCAGTCAAGAATCCGATCGGTGGAGGAAACACTCATGTCACAGCTTCTTCGAGGCAAGGTCGCACTCGTCACGGGCGGATCGCGCGGCCTCGGCGCCGCCACGGCCCGTTCCCTGGCCGACGAGGGCGCGGACGTCGCGATCACCTACGTCGGCTCGGCCGACAAAGCCGCCGAGGTCGTCGAGGAGTTGGCCGGCCGGGGCGTACGCGCCGCCGCCTTCCAGAATGACCAGGCGGACACCTCACGGGCGTCAGGGCTCATCGACGACGTCGTCGCCCGGTTCGGTGGCCTCGACATTCTGATCAACAACGCCGCGATCTCCGTGGAACAGGGTAGGAAGGTCGACGACCCGGAAGCGGACATCGCTGCCCTGGACCGGATGCACGCCACGAACTACACCGGGGTCATCGCGATCATCCGCGCGGCGGCGAAGGTGCTGCGCGACAACGGCCGCATCGTCTCCATCGGCTCCGGCATCGGCTCCCGGGTGGGCGTTCCCGGCCTCGCCGACTACGCCGCGACCAAGGCCGGGCTCGTCGGCTACACCAGGGGGATCTCCCGCGACCTGGCGCCACGCGGCATCACCGTCAACATGGTGCAGGCCGGCCTGATGATGACCGGCATGGAGCCGCCGGACCCGGAGGTCGTCAAGACCCTGGTGTCGAGCCTCGCCATCCAGCGGTTCAGCGACCCCGCCGAGACCGCGGCGGCCATCACCTTCCTGGCGAGCCCCGCCGCCTCGTACGTCACCGGCGCCGTGCTCGACTCCAACGGCGGGTACACCGCCTGAGCGGGCCTGATCCCGCTGGGCGTCTCCGTGCGCGGTTGCCCGGATATACCGTGGGTCCGCCGCACTCCGTCCGTGCCATCGCCCCTCCGCACCCCCCGGGAGACGTGAAAGAGATGACCGCGTCCACCTTCCGCGCCCTGCACCACGGCCGCGCCGCCGGCGACCCGCTCGTCCTGCCCGGGCCGTGGGACGCGGCCAGCGCCCGCGCCTTCGCCGACGCCGGCTTCCCGGCGCTCGCCACACCGAGCGCCGGGATCGCCGCCTCGCTCGGCTACGAGGACGGCTCGACCCCGCCCGACGAGATGTTCGCGGCGGTGGCCAGGATCGTCCGGGCCGTCTCCGTGCCGGTGTCCGCCGACGTCGAGTGGGGTTACGGCCTGGCACCCGGGGAGCTGGTCGGGCGGCTCCTGGAGGCGGGCGCCGTGGGCTGCAACCTGGAGGACTCCGAGCACCACGCCACGCTCCGGGAGCCGCAGCGGCATGCGGACTGGCTGGCCGAGGTGCGGGCGGAGGCGGGTGACGCGCTCTTCATCAACGCCCGTGTGGACACCTTCCTGGTGGGGGCCGGTGACCCGGCCGACGCGGTGGCGCGTGCCCGCCTGTACGTGGCCGCCGGCGCCGACTGCGTCTACCCGCTCACGGCGCCGCCCGAGGTGTTCCCGGCCCTGCGGGAGGGCATCGAGGGCCCCATCAACATGGCGGCCGGAACCGACCGGGAGTCGGTGGCCGAGCTGGCGCGGCTGGGCGCCACGCGCATCACGTTCGGTCCGGGGATGCAGCGGTACGCGGTGCGGGCGATCGGCGAGCTGGCGGCGGGGCTGCGCGCCTGACGCCCAGCGATCCGGTCACCGGAGAGGCCCGGTAGAAACCGGGGGTATATACGCGGTGTATACCCCCGGTGTATGGTGCTCGCATGAGCGTTCCTCTCACCCTCCTCGGCCTGCTCGACCGCGAGCCCAGCCACGGGTACGACCTCAAGCGCGAATACGACGCGTACTTCGGCCGCGGCAAGCCGCTGCCGTTCGGTCAGGTCTACTCGACCCTCAGCCGCCTGGCTCGTGACGGCAAGGTGGTGATCAGCGAGGTGGGGCCCGGGGAGGGACCCGACCGCAAGCGCTACATCATCACCGACCTGGGCGCGACCGAGGTCGAGCAGTGGCTGACCCAACCGGTCGAGCCCGAACCGCACCTGCAGACCGTCCTCTTCGCCAAGGTCGTGCTCGCGCTGATGCTGGACCGCCCCGCCGGCGAGTACCTCGACACGCAGCGCAGCGCGCACCTGCAGCGGATGCGCGAGCTCACCGAGATCAAGCGCGGTGGCAGCCTCGTCGACGCGCTGCTCGCCGATCACGGTCTGTACCACCTGGAGGCGGACCTCAGGTGGATCGAGATGACCGGCGCCCGGCTGGACGCCCTGAAGAAAGCGGTACGGCAATGACCATCGCGATCGAAGCGAGGGACGTCGTCTTCTCGTTCGGCCAGACACCCGCGCTCCGGGGCGCCAGCATCGCCGTGGACCCGGGAGAGATCGTCGCGATCATGGGGGCCAGCGGCTCCGGCAAGTCGACGTTGCTGCACTGCCTGGCCGGCATCCTGGTTCCGGATTCCGGCGAGATCCTCTTCGACGGCGCTCGGGTCGACTCCATGACCGAGGCCCAGCGCAGCAGCCTGCGCCGGGACCGGTTCGGGTTCGTGTTCCAGTTCGGTCAGCTCGTCCCCGAGTTGACCACTGCGGAGAACGTGGCCCTGCCGCTGCTGCTGAGCGGCACCCGCCGGGCCGAGGCGCTGCGCAAGGCGTACGGCTGGTTCGAGCGGCTCGGCCTGGAAGGGCTGGAGCAGCGTCGGCCCGGCGAGCTCTCCGGAGGGCAGGCCCAGCGGGTCGCCCTCGCCCGAGGTCTGGTCGCCGGGCCGGAGGTCCTCTTCGCCGACGAGCCGACCGGTGCGCTCGACTCGCTCACCGGCGAGCAGGTCATGGACCTGCTGGTCACGGCGGCTCGTGAGCAGGGCACGACGGTCATCCTGGTCACCCACGAACCACGGGTCGCCGCGTACGCCGACCGTGAGGTCAGCGTGCGCGACGGTCGCGTGAACGCGCCGGACCGGATCGCGTCATGATCCGCTTTGGGCTCCGCCTCGCCGTGGCGGGCGGGCGCGAGGCACTCACCCGCCTCATCATCATCGCCACCGCCGTCGCGGTCGGTGCCGGGCTGCTGTTGGTCACCCTCGCGGGGCTCAACGCCGTGAACGCGCAGCTCACGCGGTACGCGTCGCTGTACCCGAGCGCGTCGGCGGAAGGCGGCGCCGATCCACTGTGGTGGTCCACCCGGGAGGACTACTTCCGCGGCGAGCAGATCGTCCGGGTGGACGTCGCTGCGGCGGGGCCGGGCGCGCCGACCCCGGTCGGCATTCCGAAGACGCCGGGGCCGGGGGAGTACTACGTCTCACCGCAGCTCACCACGCTGCTGGCAGCAACCCCCGCCGCCGAACTCGGCGATCGCTACCCCGGGCGGAACCTCGGCACGATCGGCCCCGCCGCGCTGCCGTCACCGGACGCCCTCGTGGTGATCGTCGGCCACACCGTCGACGAGGTCGCCGGGCTGCCGAATGTCCGCCAGCTCACGAGCGTCGGCGCCGACGCTCCCGCGCTGCCGGAGACGGTCGTGGACCTCATCGTCGGTGTCATAGCCGGTGGGCTGCTGTTTCCGGTGCTCATCTTCATCGGCACCGCCACCCGGCTCAGCGCCGCGCGCCGGGAGCAGCGGTTCGCGGCGATGCGTCTGGTGGGCGCGACGCCCAAGCAGATCTCGGTGATCGCGGCGACCGAGGCCGCCGTGGCGGCCGTCGCGGGCACCGCCCTCGGTTTCGTGCTGTTCTTCGCGTTCCGCGGCCAGCTCGCTGCGATCCCGTTCACCGGCATGCGCTTCTTTCCGGACGACATGTTCCTGAGGCCGCTGGACGTCCTGGTGGTCGCGCTCGGCGTTCCGGCCGGGGCGGCGCTGGCGGCGTGGGTCTCGCTACGGCGCGTCCGGATCTCCCCGCTCGGCGTCACGCGGCAGGTCACCCCCCGTCCGCCCCGCGCCTACCGGCTGATCCCACTCGTGCTGGGGGTGGCCGAGCTGGCGTTCTTCATCGGCCGAAGGCCGGAGACCTCCGACGGCCAGACCGCCGTGTTCCTGCCTGGTCTCCTGCTCATCATGACCGGCCTGGTCCTCGCGGGACCCTGGCTCACCATGGTCGGCGCCCGTGTCATGGCCGGCCGTGCCCGCCGCCCGGCGGCGCTCATCGCGGCGCGACGCCTCGCGGACAATCCGAAGGCCGGCTTCCGGGCGATCAGCGGCATCATGCTCGCGCTCTTCGTCACGAGTGTGGCCATCGGTGTGATCACCACGATCGTCGCCAACCGCGGCCCGGCCCGGATCGGCTCCACGGACGCGGGCACCCTGTCCACCAGCTTCTCCGACGACCAACCCTCGGTGCCCGACGCGCTGCTGGTCGAGTTGCGCTCGGTCCCGGGCGTGCGGAGCGCGACGGTGATTCGCCGGAACCCGGACAGGATGGCCGAGCCTGGCGTGGTCGCGTGCACCGACATCCCCCAGGCGTACGGCCGGTGCGCCGACGACGCCACCGTGGCGGCGGTGGCCCAGAGCCTCGTCCCGTTCCGCGAGTCGGCGTCCGCCACCCGAATCTGGCCCGCCGCACCCGTCTCCCTCGACGACCTTCGGCGGTTGCCGGTGGCGGCGATCGTCGTCGGTACGGACGGCTCGACGGTCCCGATCGAACGGTCGCGCACGGTCCTCTCGTTGGCCTACCCGAACTTCTGGGTGGCGCCGAACGCTCCCGGTGACTTCGAGTCGTCCTTCACCGACCAGCTGCGTGGCTGGCAGCAGTTGGCCAACGTCATCATCGTCGCCAGCCTCGGCCTCGCCGGTTGCAGCCTGGCGGTCAGCGTGGTGGGCGGTCTGAGCGAACGCAGGCGCCCGTTCAGCCTGCTCCGCCTCAGTGGCGCGCCGGTGCGGGTCCTGCGCCGCGTGGTCGCCCTGGAGAGCGCCGTACCGATGCTGGCCGTCGCCGTGGTCGCGGTCGGCATGGGCTTCCTCGCCGCCCAACTGTTCCTCAAGGCGCAGATGGACTACACGCTCACCGCTCCCGGCGTCGAGTTCTACGCGATCGTGCTCGTCGGCCTGGCCGCCTGCCTCGGCATCATCGCGTCCACCCTGCCGTTGCTGGAAAGGATCACCGGCCCGGAGACCGCACGCAGCGAATGATCGCCTGAGCGGCGGGGGAAGAGCCCTCGCCGCTCAGGCGATCACGTGGAAGCCGACGTCCGGCTCACTGGCCGGTGCGACCGTCGACGCACTCGCGCAGCAGGTCGGCGTGGCCCGCGTGCCGGGCGTACTCCTCGATCATGTGAACGAGGACGTCCCGGACGCTGACCGTGTCATCGTCGAACGGCACCTCCCGCCCGAGGTCGTCCTCGTCGAGCGCGTCGAGCCACTGGTCGGCCGCGGCGATCTCCGCCTTCCACGTGGCGAACGCCTCCTCGACGACCGCGGGGTCGGCGACGGCGTCGTTGAAGTCCGCGTCCCTGTCGTCGTCGCGGCTGAACAGGCGTGGCCGGTCGCTCCTGCCCTGCAGCACCCGCTGGAACCACTGGTTCTCCACCTTGGCCAGGTGCCGGACCAGGCCGAGCAGGCTCATGGTGCTCGGCGGCACGGAACGGCGGGCGAGCTGCTCGGCGTCGAGACCGGCGCACTTCATGTCCAGGGTCAACCGGTAGTTGAGGAGGTACTCCCGCAGCGTCGCCTTCTCGCCCTTCGGGTTGCCGTAGGTTCGTGGATCGTCGGCGGGGTCCACCCACATGTCGCTCATGGCTCCCGACCCTTTCCGACAGGCGGCGGTGGGCGCAAGCGGGTTACCGGCTCAACCGGCCGGGTCGGCATTCGTCGGCGCGGCTCCGGCGCCCCGCGCGAGAGCCACCGGGTGTCGGTCGCCCGGTGGCCCGAATAGGCGGGAGAGCCTGCGCCGCCGCCGGCCGTACCGGCCCGGCGGCGGCGCAGACGGGTGGGTCAGGAGTACGGAAGCCGCAGCACCGACTGGTTGCCGACGCCCAGTGTGGTCGGGTTGTTGCCGATCGCCGACCAGACCTCGACCCGGACGGTGCCGTTGCTCAGCGCGCCCAACGTGCCGGTGGCCGAGGCCAGGCCGGCACTCTGGGTGTAGTGCTCGTAGCCGGGGACCGGGTCGGTGGCGAAGTACCGCAAGGTCTCGACCCGCTCCCAACTGCCGTTGCCGGTCAGGTCGTAGGAGACCCGTACCTGCACGCCGTTGCCGACGGCCGTGCCGGAGTCCACGAACAGGTCGAGCGCGGTCTGGCCCCCCGCGTAGGCGAGATTGAGGCCGGTCGCCGTGAAGACCTGCGCGTTGGTCGGCGTACCGTCGTGGTTTCCGTTTGCCGCCGCGACCGTGGTCGTGGCCGCGCCGCCGGCGGCGCCCAGCCCGCCACCGGGCAGGAGGTACCGCGTCGGAGTGCCCGGGTTCGGGGGCGGATCCGTCGGAGGCGGGTCGGTGGGCGGCGGCGTTCCCGGGGGTACGCCGCCCGACGCGTTGCCGCCGCTCCAGGTGTACGCACCGGTGGTGGCCGTCCGTCCGGCTGCCACGGAGAGCGTGGTGCCGTTGGAGAACCTCACCGTGATCGGCGTCGCGGTCGGGTTCGACGCCACGTAGGTGCGCGCCCCGTTTCGCGAGAAGACCGCCGACAGTGGGTGGTTCGCGGTCACCGTCGTGTCGACGGTGCCCAGCGCCGCCAGGTTGCGGATCCAGTGGAAGGTGTGTGCCCGACTCTCTCCCTCCTCCGGGGTGTAGCCGGGGTTCGCGCGGAGGTTCGCCAGTGCCGCGTCGCCGTCACCGAGGGCCTGGAACTGCCAGAGGATGTCCTGCCACACCGTCGGCTGTCCGCCGTTGTTGCGGACCAGCTCGGCGTAGTTCGTCCGCACGTACGCCGGGTAGTTGCCCAGGTAGAGGTGCCCGCCGGTGACCGGCAGCAGGTTGATGCCCTGGATCATCTCCGGCTCGCCGCTGAACCAGGTGGCGTACGCGCCGCCGTCACCCCAGACCATGCCGACCGTCGAGTGCCCGAAGGCGGCGGGGAAGTTCTGGTCGCTGACGTCGAACCAGTACTCCTGGATGGCCGCGGCCTGGGTGGTGTAGAGGAAGATGCCGGCGTCCCGGACGGCGGTGTCGCCGGTGACCTGCCCCCACTGGATCAGGGCGTTGGCGAAGTTCATGCCCTCCGACGAGGACTCCTGGTTGTTGCCGGAGCCGAACGAGCCGTGCCCGGACGCCCAGTCGTGGCCGGCGTAGATGTCGAAGTCGCGCAGGTAGGGGAAGCGGGTGTCGTCGCGGCGGTAGTTGTTGGCGTCCCGGATCAGCAGGTCGACCATGCCGCCGTAGCGGCTCGTGGCGGCCCACGCCGGGTCGAACTTGGCCAGCGTCGCGGCGGCGGCGATGTAGTAGCCGTAGTGGAAGTGGTGGTCGTTGAGTTCCTGGTCGGAGCCGTACGACGCCGGGTAGCCGATCAGGGTGCCCCAGTTGCCGTTGTAGTAGAAGACCTTCGAGGTCTTGCCGCTCGACGCGGTGAACCAGTCGGTGAGCGTGCTGCGGATGGCGTTCAGGGCGCTGTCCCGCGTGGTGGTGTCGTTGACCAGGTCGGCCACCTCGGCGAGGCGGGCGGCCCGGCCGAGCCCCTTGCCCGTCCAGTACGTGTCGCCGCCCCGCTGGTCCATCGGGTTGGCTCGGGCGGCGGCCAGGTGTCCGTTGAGCGTCGCCAGGTCCGCGCCGCTGCCGTCGCCGACGGCCGGCAGTTCCGGCAGGACGCCCTGGAACTTCATGGCGGTGCGGAACTGGTTGACGCCGGTGAGCACCTTCATCCGGCCACGCGCCGACGGGTAGGTCGGGGTGATCGGGGTGGAGCCGCTCAGCGACTTCCACTGGTGCGGGTAGAGGCTGACCACGGTCTGCGTGGCGCTTCCCTCCCGGGCGGTCGTGGTGAACGCGTACGTGGTGGTGAGCCCGCTGGTCGCCTGGTCGCAGGCGTACGAGACGGTGGTGCCGGTGACGTGGGCGTGCGCGTACCGGCCGTAGGTGGCCGCCAGGTCGGCGCGTTCCGCCGTGCTGGCCGTCGGCGGCAGGAGAGCGACGGAGAAGTAGCCCCGACCGGCCAGGGTGGAGGAGATCCGGCCGCCGCTCACGGTCCAGTTGGCGCCGCTCGGGGCGTACCCGACGTAGTCGTGGCCGTTGACCCGGAAGCCGACGGTGGCGCCGCTGTTGGACCAGACGTCGGGGGTGCCGGTCGCGCTGATCACCGCATCCCCGCCGGTGGCCTGGAAGTACGCGAACGGCAGACCGTGGCCGATGGTGGCGCGCATGGTGCGGGTGCCGTCGCTCCAGTGTGGGCTGACCGTCCAGTCGGTCCAGCCGTCCACCTTGACCTGGGGCGCGCCGAGCCCGGCGACGCCGACCCGGATGTCCTGGACGTACGGGTAGTGGTATTCCCCGACGCCGGTCGCGGTGCCGCTGATGGCGGGCGTGGAGTTGGCGGAGAAGCCGAGGCCGTCGCCGAACGTGTCGTACGAGATCGGATGCGCGTGCAGGGGCTCGCTGAAGGAGCAGTCGGTGCGCTTCCAGAGCAGGGACGACCACCAGTCGTTGGTGGGGATGGCACCGGCTGGCGCGTTGGCGGTGGCGAACTGCCGGGGGTTGCTGGACATCGAGCCGCAGCCGCTGGGGAGCGGGCCGACCGGGGTGGTGGTGTAGCTGCCCGCGCCGACGGGGGCGGCCTCCGCGGGACGGGTGACGGTGATCGCGAGGCCGCCGACGACCAGGGCCAACGTGGTGGTGGCGGCCAGGGCCCATCGGCGGCGTGGGACGGGAGGTTTCACGGTGCCTCCATCGCGTGCCGGAGTGCCGGCCTCTGCCGGATCCGGCCCGTTGTCTGAATTGAGGAGAACGTGTGGTGAGAGAGCGCTCTCTCACCACAGCACCGTAATCGAGGGTGGAGACCTCCGTCAATGTGTCACTGGGGTTGCGTGCTGATGTCGCGATTCGAACGCAGGATGTGCCCGGCGCGCTACGTCATCGACACCCGCCGTGACGAGCACGCCCCGCTGGCCGCGGGCGCCTCTGCCCGGGTCGATGGGGACGCCGCCAGCCCGCGCTCACCCCGCCGCGGGAGACAGGTCCACAGCCGTCGCGGCGACGATGGCCTTGTCACCGTCCTTCTGCACGTAACCGACCACCGTGGCCTGCCGGCGATCCAGGTCCGGCGGGGCCTGGAGTGTCACCCGCCCACGGTCGGCCTCCAGACCCAACGACGTGAACGCCCGTACCACGTTGTCCTGCCGCAGCGTCCGCCCGGCGTTCTCACCCCGCGCCACCTGGCTCTCCAGGCCGCGTTCGACGATCGCGACGTTCAGCACCGCGCGCTCCGGCAGTCGCTCGGTCTGGTAGTCCATCACCACCGTGCGCTCGTCCCCGGTGTCGGGAGCCCCGTCCTGGACGGACAGAGCGAGGGGAGTGGTGGCCGCCGACGTCAGGGCGGCCCCGATCGTGGTCGCCGCCCGTCGGCGGTCGGAACCGACGAACTCGACGGTGCCGTTGACGACCATCTGCGGCGTGTACAGGTGTCCCGAGCCGAAGGCCCGCGCGTACGCCTGCTGGCGGGCGGTGTACGCCGCGTCGGCGAACGGGTCGCGCCAGCCCAGATCATCCCAGTAGTCGACGTGGAATCCGAGGGCGAACACCGGCTGTCCGTTGGCCCGGGCGTCGCGGTCGATCTCGGTCAGCACCTCTTCGGCGGGAGGGCAGCTCGAGCAGCCCTGGGAGGTGAACATCTCCACGACGGCGAAGCCGCCGTCCGCCGGGGCGACATCCGGCGCCTGCGGCGGCGAATCCGGCGGGCGGGCACGATCCGACCCGGGGTCCGTCATGGCGCCTCCTCCGTCCGAGCTGCTGGCGGCTCTCCGATTCCCGTTACGGTCGTGACCATGCCTGCCCGTGGCGGGCGACTCCCGCAGGGGAGCGGATCAGGTCGTCCGCCTGTCGCCCCCGGATCGAGCGGGGGCGTCCCGCGTCGCGGGAGCGCCGTCGCCGTCCCGCTCCCGGGGGACGGCCGGACGTTCGGCCGAGGGGACGGTGTGCGGCCCACCGGGTCGCATGAGGACGGCCACGAGCACGCCGGCGAGAACGCCGACGGCGCCGGCCACCACGAAGGTGGCCCGGACGCCGGCCACCCCGGCGGCCTGCGCCGCGCTGTCCAGTAGCTGCCGTCCGGCCGCCGGGGCGGCACGCAGCAGCCCGGGCGTCTGCCCGCCGGCGATGGCGTGCGCCACGTCCGCCGGGTCCGGGATGTCACGTCCGGCAAGGGTGCGCTGCGCCTGGGCGGTGAACACGCTGCCCAGCGCCGCGATGCCGAAGGCGAAACCGAGCTGGCGGGCGGTGTTGACCGCCCCGGCGGCCATGCCTCCGCGCTCGACGGGCACCAGGGACATGGACACCGAGCCGAGAATGGGCGTCGCGAGGCCGACGCCGACGCCGATCAGGGCGAGCCCCGGCACCAGCGCCGGCCAACTGGCCGAACCGTGCAGGAGTGCCGCGGCGAGCAGGCTGCCGAGGCCGACGCACAGCAGCCCGGCGCCGATCACCAGGTCGGGTCGACGGCCGTGCAGCACCCGACCCAGCACCGCCGAGACACCGAACGCGGTGACGGACAGCGGCAGGCCGGTGAGCCCCGCCGCGAGCGGGCCCATTCCGAGCACGGACTGGAGCCAGATCGAGGTGTACGTGAGCGTCGTGAAGGCCGCGAAGGTCAGCAGCAGCCCGGCGAGCAGCACCGCGACGAACGAGCGGTCGCGCAGGAGGGCGAGATCGAACATGGCGTACCGGGTGCGTGCCTCGATCACGACGAACCCGGCCAGCAGGAGCGCCGCCACGGCCAGCAACCACCACACACCTGCGGCCGACCAGCCGGTCTCGTTCGCCCGGATGAGCGCGTAGGTCGCGCAGGCCGCGGCCGCGGTGAAGCTCGCCATCCCGGCGACGTCGATCCTGCCGCGGACCGCCGCGTGGGCGACGGGGAGCGTCCTGCCACACAGCAGGATGGCGACGACGCTGACCGGCAGATTGACCAGGAAGATCCAGCGCCACGACGCGCCCTCGGTGAGCAGCCCGCCGACGACGGGGCCCACCGCCGCCGAGGCGCCCGCCACCGCGCCCCAGATGCCGTACGCGCTGCCCCGGTCGCGGCCGGTGTAGGCGCTGTTGAGCAGAGCGAACGTGGTCGCGAACATGGCCGCCGCGCCGAGGCCCTGAACGGCGCGCGCGGCGACCAGCACGCCCGGGTTCGGCGCGAGACCGCACGCCAGCGACGACACCGCGAAGAGCAGGAGCCCGACGACGTACGCCCGGCGGTGCCCCACCCGGTCGGCGATCGAGCCGGCGCCGAGCACCAGTGCGCCCAGCGCCAGGGCGTAGGCGTCGATGACCCACTGCAACGCCCGGAAGGACGCGTCCAGGTCGTCGACCATGTCGGGCAGGGCCACGATCACGATCGTGACGTCGATCAGGAGCATGAACGTGCCCAGGCAGACCGTCAGCAGCGGCAGCCACTTGCGCATTCTGATACCTGTTCCTTCCGGGCCGGTGACACAGCGCGAACGTGGGCTGGTCGAGCAAGACGCAACCAGCTTCCGCCCGGGTGGTGTCGGACAACCTGTGCGCGAGCTCCGGAGCGGTCGTTCTCCAGCGGGGATTCGAACCCGTTCGAATCACTTGGTTGGCGGTTCGGCCGGCTGTTCGACTGTGCCGGTCCTGGACCGCCACGCGCCGGGACCCGGGAGAACGGAGGCACCATTGACCACCTCGCGATCGCGAATCCTGGCGATACTCGCCGCGCTCGTCCTCACCATGACCGGGAGCCTCTTCCTCGCCGGCCCGCCGGCGCAGGCCGCGACCGGAACCTGCTCGGGCTCGAAGGTGGGTGGTTTCGACCTGTACGGGGAGGTGGCCATCAACGGTTCGACGCGGTACGGGTACGTCGAGGTGTACTACAGCGGCGGATACAACTGCGCACGG
The DNA here is from genome assembly GCF_003172955.1 of Micromonospora acroterricola. Classification (GTDB taxonomy): domain Bacteria; phylum Actinomycetota; class Actinomycetes; order Mycobacteriales; family Micromonosporaceae; genus Micromonospora; species Micromonospora acroterricola. The sequence continues at coordinate 44,436 of NZ_QGKR01000140.1, forward strand.
ACCGTGTCGAGCGCGAACACCTGGGGCGTCAGCAAGGTGATGTCGGTCGAGCTGTGGGTCTGTTCGTCCGGCACCAGCAACTGCCGCCTGCTGGAGGCCAACGACCGGGACCACGGCACCTACCGGTACTACGCCGGTCCGGTCACCGCCTACGCCAGCGGAAAGTGCATCTGGGTCATCGGCAACATCTACTACCCGCCAACGGACTCCAACGCGGGGAACAACAAGACGGGATGGTGCGGCTGATGTCCACGGTGCGACGCGCGGTGTCGGCCGGTCTCGTGGCCGTCGCTGTCGCGGCCGGCGCTCCGGCCATCGGCGCGGCGCCGGCCGGCGCCTCCGCCGGGTACGGGGAGCAGTGCGGACCCAGCTACCGGGAACTCGACGACAAGGTGCTGCTCAGCAGTGACGGCCGCCATTCCTTTGGAGACGTCTACCTGATGTACAGCGCCCAGACGCAGATGAACTGCGTCGTCGTCGACAAGTCCAGCTATGTCGGCACCGCGACCTGGATGAACGCCAAGATCGAGACAAGGAGCGGGCGCGTCGCACAGGACCCGGGCAACTACCGCTACTACGCCGGGCCCGTCTATCTCTACGCACCGGGCGAGTGCGTCCGCTACTCCGGCGTCGCTTACAGCGGCCCGAACAAGACCGGAACGCTCACCTCGTACTCGTCCGGCTTCGGGTGGTGCGGCTGACGACCGGCGTTGGAGAAAGAGCACGCGGCACGGCGGCCCTTGGCCGCCGTGCCGCGGCGGTAAGGGTTCGGTCTGCGTGAACCGCTGCCCCGATCGGCGCATCCAACCATGTGACAGATCCTGCGGAGAAAGGACCGTCCATGCGCGGCAGACTGCTCATTGGTGTGGCGTTCAGCCTCACGTTCGCCACCGGGTGCACATCACCGATCGCCCGTTCCGGGGGCGACGCGGCGCCCGCCGGCTCTCCCGCTCCCAGCGTGAGCCCCGCCCTGCCTTCCGACCCGACCCCTTCCGTGACCGCCAGCTCCGCAGCGAGCCGCCCGGCCACCACCGCCAGCTCCCGACCGACGGCGCCGGCGACCGGCAGCGGGCCGGCTCGTCAGGGGAGCGAGATCCGGCGGACCGACTGGCCCAACGCGCTCATCCGCAATCTCGAGTTCTGCGGCGAGTCCGACGATGCCGTCAGATTCCGGAACGGATCGAACGGCTTCGACATACCGTGCAAGATCCTGCCGGGCGGCGCGCGACCGGTGTACGCCGAGTTCCTTGTCGAGGAGCCGGCGAACGCCCCTTCGACCGAGGACGCGCTCATCCTCGTCGAGCTGGGGAACCCCGACGCGGCGCGGCAGCAGGCTCTCGTCCCGGTCCAGCTGGGCTACCGGAATGATCCCCTCTGGGCCAGGCCGGTCATCAAGGGAGACGCGCCCAGCGCAACCGGTGACCGGGTCATGACGTTCACCTCCTACCGGGTACTGAGCGACGACAAGGTGGAGGCCACCGTCCGCCGGCTCGACGGCCGCACCGAGACCCGCCGGTGGCGCATGATCGACTTCGCCGGAAACTGGGAGCGGGTCTAGCCTTGCGCGGCCGTCGAACGGTCCACCCGCAACGTCCCGAGGATCTCGTCGGTGCGGTCAGCCCCGCCGATCTGTTTGATCTGTACGTACACGCCGAAAGAATTTCCGGGTGCGGCCAGCGTGACCTCGCTGAAGGACGTTGCGGTGCCGCCGCACCGCGTCCATCGCCCGATGCTGCCGCGGAGGATGCCGACGGTGGTCGCGCGGTCGGCCTCGCGCGTGCAGCCGTTGTGCGCGGGCAGCGCCGGCTCGCCCGCCGTGCCGGCGAGGGACCGGCTGACCCCGGCGAAGACACCCGGCGTCGTGCTGTCCACGTCCGGCCAGACAGCGAGGTTCGGCCCGACGAGCAGGCCGGGGCCGCGCCCGCCGGGAAGACCGATCGTGGCCGGGTTCCAGCCGCCGTCCCGCAGCTGCCTGGCCCAGCTGTCGGGTACGGCGACCGAGATGGTCCCGGTCGCGTCGCCCACCCGCGTCCAGCCGGGCGGTGCGGAGGAGACGGTGGCCGATCCGCCCATGAACAGCGCCGCGGCGAGGGCGCCGACGGCGGTGACGGACCGGCGAGTGCGCTGCAGCGGGCGGCGGGCCGGAACCCGTCGCGCGGCGAGCAGTTCCTCCAGTGCGGAGGCGTACGCGTTCGCGGACGTCCAGCGCCGGCCCGGATCCCGGTGCAAGGCCCGACGCACCACACGCTCGACGGCGGCGGGGACGCGGGGCACGGGTCCCGCGGGCTGCCCGGGCGGCAACCCGGTCAGCATGTGCTGGGTCAGGGCGCCGATCGCGTACACGTCGGACCGCGCGTCCAACCCGCCCCCGGGGACGAACTGCTCCGGCGCCATGTAGGCGGGTGTGCCGGCCGCCACCGTGAAGCCGGAGGCGTGTGCGAGTGTCTTGGCCAGCCCGAGGTCGGCGACCAGCACCCGGGCTCCGGTCGGGGTGGTGTCGAACAGGACATTGGAGGGCTTGAGGTCACGGTGCAGCACACCGTTGTCGTGCAGCACGGCCACCGCCCGTGCGATGTCGGCGGCGACGCGCAGCGCCTCGTGCACCGGCATCGGGCCCCTGGCCAACCGGTCCGAGAGCGTGCCGCCGCCGGCGTACGTCATCACCAGGTACGGCCTGCCGTCGGGCAGCTCGCCGATGTCCAGCACCCGGACCAGATGGTCGGAGTCGACCTGCCGCATGAACCGGGCCTCCTGGCGGAAGCGTGCCCGGATGTCGGCCCGCTGCGACCAGTTGTCGGCGAGCACCTTGACCGCCACCGGTGACCGCAGTTCGTCGTCGTACGCTAGCCACACGGTGGCGAACGCGCCGGCGCCGACGGCGCGTACGACGCGGTACCGGCCGACCTGCGACGGGATGACCACGACCGTATTATCCGACGGCCGGGAAGCCGGTGACGCACACGAGCGGGGAGCGCCGGTGGCGGACACGTCGGGCACGGAAGAGCTGGCGCGCCGCGCGGCGGCCGGGGACAGCGCGGCTCTCGACCGGCTGCTGCTGGCGATCAGTCCGCGGGTGCTCGAGCAGTGCGGGCGGATCCTGCCCTGCCGGCAGGACGCGGAGGAGGCGGCACAGGACGCGCTGGTGCAGGTGGCCAGCCACATCGACCGGTTCGAGGGCCGGTCGCTGTTCTCGACCTGGTTGCACGTCGTGGTCGCCAACTGTGCCCGTCAGACCTACCGGTCCCTGCGGCGGCGGGCAGCCGAGCAGCCGAGCGCGATGCTGCCGGTGGAGGTCGCGGATCCCCGTACGACCAGTGTCATCGCCGGATCGCGTCTCGATCTGCTCGACGCTCTCGACAAACTGGAGGCCCACCGGCCGGACCTGGCGACCGCCCTCGTGCTCCGTGACCTGTGCCAGATGGACTACCAGGAGATCGCCGGGCAGTTGGGTATTCCGGTCGGCACGCTGAAATCCAGGATTCATCACGCGCGCCGGCACGTCCGGGAGTCTCTGCAGGGCGGTTGACTCGGACCGCGCTGGCCGCCGTCGGCCGATTGATGGCCGGCCGGGAGACGCTGCTGTCCTCAGCCGTGCCGGGCGTCGGCGAGCATGTCGAGCGACACCTGCCACAGTCGCTCGGCCGCCGCGGGGTCCACGGCGTGGTCGGCGACGCCCTGGAGCGGTGTCTCGGGGTTGTAACGCGGCGCCTCGTTGCAGTCCTCGAAGTACCGGCCGCCGATGCCCTCCAGCTGCGGCCAGGTGGCGAGCAGCACGGAGGTGGCCGCACCCTGCTCCGGGGTCTTGAAGTCGTACGCAGGAAGCTGCGCGAGGTCGGCCTCGGTGAGGTGGCGTCCCAGGTTGGTGGTGACCGCGCCCGGGTTGGCCGCGTTGACGGTGATGCCGTCGCCGGCCCAGCGCCTGTTCGCCTCGACCGCGAACAGCGCCGTGGCCGTCTTCGACTCGCCGTAGGCGAGGAGACGGTCGTAGGGGCGTGCGCGGAAGTTGACGTCTTCGAACACCATCGGTGCCTGCACGTGCGCGATGGAGCTGAGGGACACCACGCGGGCCCGGCCGGCCGCTGCGAGCGCCTCGTGCAGCCCGGTGGTGAGCGCGAAGTGACCGAGGTGGTTGGTAGCGAACTGCAGCTCCCAGCCCTCCGCCGTCCGCCTCTCGGGGGTCGCCGACACCCCGGCGTTGTTGACCAGGATGTGCAGGGGCCCTTCCCAGGCGGCGACGAACGCGGCGACCGACCCCTGGTCGGAGAGGTCCAGAGGGGCGACCCGGATGAGGCTGCTCCCCGTGGTGGCGCGGATGTCCTCCGCTGTCCGTTCGCCGGCCGCCACGTCCCGTACCGCCAGGGTCACCTCGGTGCCCGCCGTTGCGAGCGCCCGGGCCGTTTCGACGCCGATGCCCGACGAGGCGCCGGTGACGATGGCGCGCCGGCCGGTGAGGTCGAGGCCGGCGACGACGTCGCGGGCGGTGGATCGGGCGTCGAAAGGTGTGGTGACGCGCTCTGCATTCATGATCGGCTTCCTCAGATTCCTTGTCGCTCCGTGCGGCGTCGACAACCAGGTCGGCACGTCGCTCGTGTCCGTCGTCGGCTCCCGCCGTGGTCCGGAACCATCGTGCGCGGCAGCCTCTGAAGCGCCCAACACACACTTCCTGGCATGGCTACAGTCTGTTCCTGTGACTACCCCCGAGCTGCGGCAACTGCGGTATTTCCTGGTTCTCGCGGAGGAGTTGAGCTTCACAAGGGCCGCCGCCCGCCTGATGATCGCTCAGCAGTCGCTGTCCCAGCAGATCACCGCCCTGGAACGCTCCCTCGGGGTCAGGCTGTTCGAGCGCGACACCCGCGGCACCACCCTGACCGACATCGGCGCCCTGTTCGTCCCCGAGGCCCGCGCCGTGACCGACCGCGCCGAGGAGGCGGTCGCCGTCGTGGGGCGGGCCCGCAGGGGCGAGGTCGGCAGCCTCAGCCTGGCGTTCCTGGGCACCGTCGCCAACCACCTGCTGCCCCCGGTGGTCCGGGCCGTACGCGACCACCTCCCCGACCTTCGCCTGGCGACGGAGTCCACCGGCATCGCGCCCCTGGTCGAGGGCGTCCTCGGCGGACGCTACGACGTCGCCTTCACCCGGACCCCGCTCGTCCCCGGCCTGCGTTCCCGGACCCTGGCGACCGAACCGGTGTGCGCCGTCCTGCCCGAGGGCCACCCGCTCGCCCAGCGCGCCGAACTGACGCTCGCCGACCTGGCGACCGAACCGTGGGTCATGACACCGCGCAGCTCCTGGGAGCCCTGGCACCGCGCCTACGACGACCAGTTCCGCGAAGCGGGCTTCGTCCCGCACGTCGTCCAGGAGGAAGCCAGCGTGCAGACCCTCCTCGGCCTGGTCGCCGCCGGAACAGGAGTCACCCGGCTCGCCCGCTCGGCACGCAGCCTTCGCCGCACCGGCGTGGTGTTCGTGCCGCTGACCGGCGAGATTGCGCGCACCGAGATGGTGTGGCTGCCGGGCAACACCTCACCCGCCCTGCACCGGCTCCTGGACGTGGTCAGCGAACTCGCGGCGACGACCGATCTGACCGAGACCGGCTGAGCTCCGCACTCCCGGTCGAGGTGGGCCCGCTCAGTCGAGGACGAACTCGCCACCGGGGTAGGCGAACGACGAGCGCGGTGAGTAGAAGCCCCAGACGAACTCCAGCGGCTCGGCCGGGCGCAGCGCGTACACCGGGTGGTCGGGTTCGAGGAACTCCAGTGACTCGACCTCGAAGGGGTCGACCGGCTCCGCCACGAAGGGATAGTTGCCGCCGACCAGCCTGCCGTCCAACCGGGTGAAGTAGCGGAGTTGGCCCCGGTTCACGGCGTCGCCCGTGCGGCCGACGCGGGCCGTCGTCCTGATCACGGGTACGCCGTCCGCCTCGGTCGTGGCGACGAGCCGGCGGCCCCGCACCTCGATGGTGGTGGTACCCACCGTGGCCGGCACGCCACGCGCGGCGGCATACGCGCGGACGACCGGACTCGAGTTGACGTAGTGCGTCCACCAGCGACCGGGCGTCACGCCGTCCGGGGCGTCGACCCCGGACAGATCCGGTCCGAGATACGTCAGCGAGTAGGCGCCGAAGCCGGAGGTCTGCGCCGCGTCGTCGACGACGTACTGGTTCATGAAGACCTGCCGGTTCGGAGCCGGCGTGAGCCCCTGGGGCACAAGGGCGGCCACCGCCTCCGGGTCGGCCGGGATCCAGCCGAAGTAGAGCATCCTGCTGTTCAGGACGAGCTGCGGAGCGACGGGTTCGGTCACGAGGGGTCCTTCCGCGTGGCATCGATCTGTGGTCGCGACGCTACGGAGGGGCGCACCCGCAGACAACGACGGATTGCTGACAAGCCCGTGGCCGGCGGTGGCCGCGCTGAGCCGGGCTCCTCAGCGCAGCGCGTCGTTGCGGAGCACCGCGTGCGCGCCGACGGTCTGGTTGACGATCTGCGTCACCCGTACGTCGACCGCGACGCTGGCCAGCGCCACCGCGTCCGGACGGCTCACCCCGTGCAGCCGTTGCATCAGGGTCAGCATCGAGTCCAGGGCCATGAACGTGGCATCGTCGAGGGTCGCGCCGACGCCGAGGGTCAGCCAGGCGTCCGCGGTCCGGGCCACGGGGCCGGTCACCGGGAAGTCGTCGCGGACATCGAAGGTCAGGGTCACCTCGTCCATCGGGCACTCGATCGCGGTGCCGCCGACCTCGCCGTCGCCCTGCGCGGCGTGCCCGTCGCCGACCGAGAACAGTGCCCCGTCGACCGGGATCGGCAGCAGCAGGGTGCTGCCGGCGGTCAGGTCCCTGCAGTCCAGGTTGCCGCCGAAGGGTCGGGGTGGGACCGTGGAGTGCCGCCCCGGCTCGGCCGGCGGCATCCCGAGCACCCCCATGAAGGGACGCAGCGCGACGGTGTGGCCGTGCTGGTTGCGGCCGGTCATTCCCACCGGGTCCAGCGTCCAGGCGTGCACGACGCCCTCCTTCTCGACGCCGTACCGCTGGTTGAAGCCGCTCGGCCAACCGCCGGCCACGGTGGTGCCCCAGGTGGCCGGGACGACCGCGTCGATGCGGACCTCAAGGGTCTGGCCGGCGCGGGCGCCGCGGACCGCGACCGGACCGATCAACGCGTGCCCGTGGTCGGCCTGGTACTGCGGCGCCCGGGGCCGGTCCCGGATGTGCCCGCCGGGGTACGGGCCGGCCGACCACCAGCAGTCCAGGGTGCGGTAGGTGACGGTGTCGCCCGGGTCGATGGTCAGCACCGGCGGAAAGTCGGGGGAGAAGTGACCGTGTAGGGTGTCGTCGCCCGGTGTGAGGGTGTGTCGCATCTGCGCAGGCTAGTTGCCGCCTCCCGGAGCGGGTAGACGCGCGGTGGCGTCTCGGCCCGGACGGGCGGTCAGCGCAGCCGGCGGATGTCGCCGTACGCCCGGTAGAAACCACCTCGGCCGGACTCGCGGACCTCGGTCACCAGGTAGCGGGCGCCCGGCTCGCGGATGCCCTTGGGGAACTGCACCGACCAGTCCCGCCGGTAGCCGTCGGACATGACCTGGACGCGCAGCCGCCCCCGGTCGTCCAGGCACTGCACCACCACGCCAGCGCCGGCGTCGCTGGTCACCTCGACGACCGTCGGCTCCACGGTCCGTGGCGCCTGACGGGGCGCCTTGACGTCCACCACCTCCGGCACGTCCCCGGCCTGGGCCGCCCGGATGGCCGGCTCGCTGGCGTCGATGCAGGCCAGATGGCCACCGGTGGTGACGACGTAGAGCCGATCGTCGTGGTACTGCATGGAGTACGCCGAGCCGCAGCCGGTGCCGAGCTTCCACAGCCGGGTGCCCGCCGCGTCGAAGCAGTAGATCGAGGACTGGCTGTCGCCGGCGAAGACGTACCGGCCGCCCTCGGCGGTGGCGCAGGAGAGGACCGGGGCGTCGCACCGGTAGTTGCGCTCGACCCGACCGTCCTTGGCCAGCCGCACCACCTCGCGGGTGCCCGTCCCCGCGAACACGCTGCCGCGCTCCTGCCACCCGAACAGCACCGAGCCGGTCCTGGTGTGCCAGAGCTCGCGCCCGGTACGCCAGTCGTAGCCGGTCACCCCCTGCGAGTGGCCGTGGTAGAGCGCGTCGGTGTCGCAGCGCACCATCCATGCCGAGCGGCCCCGCCCCGGCCGGCGCCACAGAAACTCGTCCTCGTGGTCGATCGCGGCGATGCCGCCGTCGGCGTCCGAGACGCCCAGGACCCCGTCGTGGATGTCGAGCCAGTAGATGTCGATCTCGGGGGCGATCGCGTACGCCACCCGGGGCACCTTGCCGGAAAGGTCGTAGACGTTGCCGTCGTCGCAGCCCGCGTAGATCCAGGCGTCGTCGGCGACGATGCACTTCACCCCGTCGGGGAGGCGGACCTGGCTGCGCACCCGGGCGTCGTGGCCGAGAGTGGTGATCACGCCGTGCTCGTTGCCCACCATGCAGTGCTGCCCGTCGACGAAGATGCCGAAGGCGGGAGCGCCGGAGTCGTAGCGCCAGAGCACGGGGGCGGTGTGGGCGGTGGAGCGGGTGCTGACGATCTGCCGCCGGGAGACGCTGCGCTTCTGCCGGACACCGGGGACCGCCGGAGCGTACCCCTTGCGGACCTTCTCGCCGATCTTCTTCGCCGCGGCGGCCCGGGCGCGGGCGTTGTCCGGGTAGGCGCTCGCCTTGACCTGCCCCTGGTCGCCGATCCGGCCGTAGCGCACGGTCAGTGTGGCGCCGTCGACGACGACCTCGTAGAACTTGTGCGCTCCGTCCACTTCGGACAGTTCGAGGTAGGTCGTCTCCTGCGACATGGGTGCCTCCGAGGGGGTCAGCGACCGGCCCGACATGGCCGGCGCGGCGACAGTGCCCACACGCTAGCCACCGCCTCCGACAAGATCGGCCGCCGCGGCGACGACGCCGGAACGCGGCCGGCGGACCGCGCCGGCCGCGCTTCCGGTCACCGGTCAGTCGACGGTCGGCGGTGCCGTCCTGGCCGCCTCGGCGAGGGCCGCCGCGGCTCCCGAGTACGGGTTGTAGCTGTAGGTGCGGGCCATCCCCGCCGGCGTGGTGAAGTACTCGGCGGACACCTTCGCCGGGTCGCTGGCCAGCTCGCCGCGGGCGGGCAGGTCGTTGCCGTCGTCCCAGCCCCAGGGCGCGTTGGCCGAGTTGGCCGAACAGCTGAAGGTGCCGGTGCCACAGTCGCCGGAGGTGTCACCGGCGAACGTGCCGAGGCCGGCGAACAGGGTCGCGTTCGCGCGCTGCGCCCACAGCCCGTCGGCGGCGAAGATGTCGATCAGTCGATACCGCACGTCGCGGTCGTTGCCGTTGCTCGGAGTCTCCGCGACCGTGGAGGGGTAGTAGACGACGCCGTCGCCGTTGATGGCGTACTGGGGGTACGCCTTCAACCCGTGGCCCTGCGCCTCCTGCGCCGTCACCGGGTGCGGGAACGTGTCGTGCGGTGACGCCTGGAACTGGAGGGTGCCGTCGACGCTCTCCCGGCCGCTGGTCCAGGTGCTGCCGGCCGGCGTGTACGAGTAGAAGTCGCTGTGCGCGACGGTGACGGCCCCGCGCAGGACGCCGTACGCGGAGCCGTCGCGCTCGATGGCGAACAGGACGCCCTCGCCGTCGTTCTCGTGCTCGGTCTCGAAGAACGGGTGGTCCGTCCAGTCCCGAGGATGGAAGAACAGGTAGGTGATGTACCAGTGGGTGCTGGTCTCGACCACCGAGTAGTACGCGTGCGCGGCGAGCGACGTCCCGCTCTGGCCGGTCCGGTCCCAGTTGTTGCGCCCGTTCAGGTCACCGTCGAAGTCGACCTTCGCGATGTAGTCGGCCTGGCCGCCCAGGGCGTGGCTACCGGTGGCGTCGACGTCCTGGTGGTGGACGGGCGCCCAGCGAAGGGCGAGCTCGGCCCGGCTGACCGCGGCGCCCGCGGGCGCCGCGGTCAGCCGGGCCGCTGTCTCTTATCCACATCTCCGAGCCCACGAGACGCGT
>NZ_QGKR01000080.1 GCF_003172955.1 Micromonospora acroterricola
GTGGCAGCGGGGTGGCCGAATGGCGGTCGGTGGTGGGCACGTGATCGGCGGTCGGCGAACCCGGCACATAGTACGGCAGTACCCCGAAACATGTCACGGCAGCGCCATACGCTGACTACCCTATGAATTGCCATGACTACTCCTGAATCGGACGCGCCCGGAGACGGCCCGGCCACCGCGTCGCCGGTGGAGGGAGTTGGCGATCGCACGCGCCCGACCCACAACGGGAAGTGGGTGGATCTGGCCGCTGTGCTGAGCTTCGTGGTGCTCGGCTTCTGGGTCACCGGGCGGCTCTGGCTGGAGCCGGGCAGCGCGGTGCGGGACAACCGCACCGATCAGTCGCAGTTCGAATGGATGATGGCTCACGGTGCGCGGGTCGTCACGCATTTCGCATATCCGTTCCATTCGGACCGGATGAACGTGCCGGACGGCGTCAATTTGATGGCGAATACGTCCGTATTATCCATTTCGCTGCCAATGACACCTGTCACCGTGCTGCTCGGGCCACGGGCCGCATTCCTGCTCTTTCTCACCGGCGGAATGATCGCCACCGCCGCTGCCTGGTACTTCCTGCTTTCCCGCGTCCTGATCGGCGCCCGCGGGCCGGCGTGGCTGGGCGCCGGCTTCTGCGCGTTCGCGCCGGCCATGGTGTCGCACGCCAATGCGCACCCGAACATCGTGTCGCAGTTCGTCGTCCCGCTGATCATCTGGCGCACGCTGCGGCTCGGAGAACCGGGCCGCTGGCTGCGCAACGGAGTGCTCCTGGCGCTGGTGATCGTCTGGCAGGCCTTCCTCAACCTGGAGATCCTGCTGATGACCGCGATCGGGCTGGGCGTGGTCGTCGGCGCGCTCGCCGTCGGCCGCCCGGCCCTGCGATCGCAGACCCGGCCCTTCCTCGCCGGCCTGGCCGTCGCCGCCGGGGTCGCCGGGCTGCTCCTGGCCTACCCGCTCTACGTCCAGTTCTTCGGGCCGGGCGCGTACTCCGGGCTGTCCCACCTGATCCGCGGCTACTCCAGCGACCTCGCCTCGTTCGCCGCGTACTCCCGGGAATCGCTCGCCGGCAGCCCGCGCACCGCCGCGAACCTGGCCAGGAACCCGACCGAGGAGAACAGCTTCTTCGGCTGGCCGCTCCTGGTGCTGGTGATCGCCCTGGTCTGGTGGCTGCGCCGCTCGGTCGTGGTGCTCGGGCTGGCCGCTCTCGGCCTGCTCTTCGCGGTGTTGTCACTGGGTCGGGAGATCCGCTTCGCCGGCCGGGACACCGGCGTGCCGGGGCCCTGGGCCGCGTTGGAGAACCTGCCGATCCTGCACTCCGTGGTGCCGACCCGGTGGGCCCTGGCGATCACCCCGATCATCGGGCTGCTCCTCGCCTACGGTGTCGAGCGGGCACGCGAGCTGGCGCGGTCGCAGCCCGCCTCCCGTCAGCAGATCCACTTCGTCACGGCCACCGTGCTCACGATGGCCCTGCTGCCGATCCTTCCCACCCCGCTGCCCGTGGCCCGCCTCGACCCGGTCCCCACCTTCGTGACGAGCGGGGCCTGGCGGCCCTACGTGGCCGGCGGCCGCAGCGTCGTGACCCTGCCACTGCCGGACACCAACTACGCCGAGCCGTTGCGCTGGTCCGCGACGACCCGGCTGGACATGCCGTTGGCCCGCGGCTACTTCCTCGGCCCGGACACCCGCCCGAACGCCGAGCCGCCGCGGGTCGCGCTGTTCACCGCGCCGCCCCGCCCCACCAGCAGCTTCTTCGCCACCATCCGGCGCACCGGTGCGGTGCCACCGATCAGCCCGCAGAGCCGGGTGAAGGCCGTCGACGACCTGCGCTACTGGCGGGCCGGGGTGGTCATTCTCGGCCCGCACGAGCACGAGGCGGCGCTGCGCCGGGGGATGACCGAGCTGACCGGGATCCAGCCGGTGTTCACCGGCGGAGTGTGGGTGTGGGACGTGCGGCCGCTGACCGACTGAGTCGAGCTCAGGCCTGGCGGACGCAGCAGCCCTGGCAGACCTTCGGGCTGGGCAGCGTGAAGGCGAGGCAGCAGGTGCGTCGCTGCACGCTCGGCTCGCCCGTCGGCCCCGGCACCAGCTCGACCAGGTCGGCGAGGTCTAGCGCGCCGAGCAGGGTGTCGATGGTCTGCACGGTCGAGCCGGGCAGCCCGTCCGCCGCCCGCAGGATGCCGTGCGAGATGCCGGAGGCGACCGAGCCGAGCAGCGTGCGGGTGCCGACCCGTACCTCCGCCTGGATCGCCGCGATCAGCGGGGCCAGGTGGGCGTCGAGCAGCGAGGCACGCAGCACGGCCAGCAGCTCCGCCTCGTCGGCGACGACCCGCACCTCGGGGTGGCCGACCAGCGCCAGCGGGTCGCTCGGCAGCACCGCCACGGTGGTGCTGCGGCGCAGGCCCAGGGTGAGCAGCGGCCGGTGGTCCTCGAAGTGGATCAGCACGTCGGACGGGTCGAGCAGCGGCACCCGTCGGGCCGAGGCCCAGCCGAGCACGACCGGCAGTGCCGTCCAGTAGCTGTACGACTTCCAGGCCAGCGCGGCGCAGGCGTGTGGGGTGCCGCCCCAGCGCAGCGTGGCGGCGCGCAGCAGCTCCGGCAGCCGGCTGCCGTCGATCAGGGTGGTCGCGGGCGCCCAGCCGAACTCGTCGTCGACCAGCAGGCCCCGAGCGAGCCCGGGAAGATCGTCGGTGCCGAACATGGCACGCAGCGCTGCGGTGACGGGGGCGAGCGGCGTGGCGGTCACGTCCCGCCTCGGCATCACCGCTGTCACCGTGTCATCCCCCGTCTGCGTGACCGAGGAGCATTCACCTCGGCGGACAGCCCTGCCGTCCTGAGCTAAGGCTAGCCTAACCAAGCCCGCAGGTCTAAGGGAAGCCTCACCTGGGTCGAATCGAGAGGTCGAGGTCACCCGGCTCCCGACGGAGGTAGCGCTCCGCGCTCGCGTACTACCCGGCCTCGGCCCAGGAAAACACCGTCCCTCGATCGACCGCCGTCGGTGGATTTGTCAAGCGTTGTGTCGGCAAAGTGCCAGATGCGTGTGCGCTCGCGCACAGAACGTGAAACTAATACTCCCGGCCACGAGGAAGCCGATGACGACCTCCCCCCTCGAACGGGCTGCCGATTCCTTCGCGGCCGAACTCGCCCGGCAGCGCACCGGGCGAGGGCTGTCCAAGAAGCAACTGGCCATCCTGATGGGGTTCGACCCGTCCTACGTCAGCCACGTCGAGGGGCGCCGGCACCGCCCGACCGAGGACTTCGCCCGTCGCGCCGAGGCCGTCCTGGAGGCCAGCGGCGCGATCTGGCAGCGTTTCCGCGAGTACGACGAGCTGCGGCACGCCCGCGCCGGCCAACAGCACCGCGAGCCACCCCTGCCCGGCCAGTGGCTGCCGCCCGGCACCGGCCTCGTCGTGGAACGGGAGCTCGCCACCCTCGCCCACACCGACGACGGCTACCGGTGCGTCATCCACCGCGAGCTGTACAACGCCGGCACCGAGCCGGTCACCCGCTACCTCGTGCGGGTCGCCGTCGACCGCTACCCGAACGACCCCGGCCGCTCCAACCGGCACCACCGGGAACACCCGCTCACCTTCGCCGAGCTGCAACTCCAGGCACGTCGGGACGACGGCGGCGGTGACCCGGAGCCGATGCACTGGAGGGCCAAGCACGACCGGGACGCGTTCAAGGAGATCTGGCTGCTCTTCGAGAACGGGGAGCGGCGCTTCCCGCTCTACCCCGGCGACCGGGCCACCATCGAGTACGCGTACAGCGTCGGGCACGAGAAGTGGGGTCCCTGGTTCCAGCGGGCGGTGCGGCTGCCCACCCGACAGCTCGCCGTACGCCTGGACCTGCCGGCGGCGCTCGACCCCCAGGTCTGGGGCGTGGAGACGTCGCTCTCGGCGGAGGAGGGCCCGCTGCGAACGGCGCCGCAGCGCCACGACGAGGCCGACCGGGCGATCTTCGACTGGCAGACCGACGACCCGCCGCTGAACGCCCGCTACCGGATGCAGTGGCGTTTCCGCGCCCGCCCGGAGACCGACCCGGACATCGGCCCCGGCGGGGCCCGCGTCCGGCCCAGTGACCGGATGCGCGGCTTCGGCATCGTCCAGCGCGGCGACGACCTGCTCCGTCAGCGCGGCCGCCCGTTCGACCTGCCCGGCGAGGAGCAGGTGGCCCGGGACGTGGTCGACCGGCTCGTCACGGCCCTGGCCCGGCTCGACGAGCTGCACCCGTTCAGCAAGGGGGTCGGCATCGCCGCCCCGCAGCTCGGCATCGGGCGGGCGGCGGCCGTGGTGCGGCCCCCGGACCGGTCGGCGGAGCCGGTCGTGCTGCTCAACCCCCGGGTCGTCGACGCCGACCCGGACACCGACGAGCAGTACGAGGGCTGCCTCTCCTTCTTCGACCACCGCGGCCTGGTGCCCCGCCCGCTGCGGCTGGACGTGGAGCACGCCCAGTGGGACGGCAGCCGGATCATCACCTCGTTCGAGTTCGGCATGGCCCGGCTGGTGGCGCACGAGATCGACCACCTGGAGGGCCGGCTCTACGTCGACCGGATGGCGCCCGGTGTGCCGCTGGTGCCGGTCGAGGAGTACCGGGAGACCGGGCGCCCCTGGCGCTACTGAGCAGGACGGGGACCGGGGCGCGTGCCCCAGGGGGCAGGGGCACGCGCCCCGGTGCGGGGGGAGGAACGTCTAGAGGTCGCCGAAGGTGTCGTAGCGGATGTGCGGCGGGGGCACCTCGTCCGCGGCCAGCACCCGGAGCGTGGACCGCACCATCTTGGCCGACCCGGAGACGTAGCAGTCGTGCGTCGTCCACGGGCCGTACCGGGCCACCACGTCCGGGATGTCGCCCAGCTCACCGTCGAAGTCCGGGTCCTCGCTGCACGCCCCGGTGACGGACAACCAGGGGTGCACGGCCACCAGCTCCTGCAACCCGGCGAGGCCGTACAGATCAGCCGCCTGCCGGGCGCCGTAGAAGACGTGCACCCACCGGGTCCGGTTGTAGCTGGCCAACTCCTCCACCAGCGCCTTGATCGGCGCCAGGCCGACCCCGCCGGCCACGCACAGGATGTCCCGCTCCGAGGACCGGTCCAGGGTCATCGACCCCATGGGCGCCGCCAGCCGGAGCAGGTCACCCGGCCGTACCCGACGGACCAGCGCTCCGGAGACCCAGCCGGCCCCGGGCGACCGCACGTGGAACTCCAGCACGTTGTCGTCGTTGGGGGCGTTCGCCACCGAGTACGTCCGCCACACCCGCGGGTGGTGGCGCGGCACCTCCAGGCTGACGTACTGGCCGGCACGCCAGGGCAGCGGGTGCTGCAACGCCCGGCAGGTCAGCACGGCCGTGTCCGGACCGTACCGCTCGTGGGTCAGCACCTCGGCATGCCAGAACGGCGGGTTGTCGTCGTCCGCCGCCCCGGCGATCATCTTCGCCGCGATGGCCGCGTACGCGTCACGCCACGCCTGGTCGTACTCCAGGTTCCAGTCGTCGCCGGCGGTGCTGCGCAGCGCGTCCAGCAGCGCGACGCCCATCGTCGCGTAGTGCTGCTCGTCGACGTGGTACTTGCGGTGGTCGCGGCCCAGCGCGCGGAGGAACTCGTCGAAGCTCTCCGGGTCGTCGACCGTGTGGATCGCCGTGATGATCGCTTCGAGCAGGCGGTCGCCCTGGCCGGTCATCTGCACCGGGAAGAGCTGCCGCAGGGCGGGGTCGAGCAGAAAGAGCCGGGCGTAGAAGTGGCCGCTCAGCCGGTCCCGGTCCTCCTCGACCAGGGTCCAGCTCTCCTTGAGCAACCGTGCGACGTTGTCCACGGGGGCACTCCTCCTCCAGACGGCAGCGGATCGGGCGCCCATAGAATCTCCACGGAGCGTGCCCACCGGTCGCACAGAATGTGCGATCGGTTCACGCCGCCCGATCGGCCGTGCCGTGGGCGCCACCCGTCGGGCAGAGTGGTCCGGGTGACCGTTGAGCTGACCCGCCCGGTGTCCCGCCGGCTACTGGGGACCGAGACGCTGCTGGTCCTCGGCCTCTCCCTCGGCCAGTCCGCGGTCTACGCGGTGGTCTCGATCATCGCGAAGCTGACCGCCGACGGTCCGCTCTCCCAGCAGACCGCCTCGCTGAACACCTCGGCGTCGGCCCGACCGTGGCTGGACCTGACGTACCAACTGCTCGGCATCGTCTTCGCGCTGCTGCCGGTGCTGCTCGCCGTACACCTGCTCAGCCGCGACCCCGGCGACCCGGCCCGGTCCCTCGGCCTGGACGCCCGGCGACCCGGCCAGGACCTGGCCCGCGGCGCCGGGCTGGCCGCGCTGATCGGCCTGCCCGGCCTGGCCCTGTTCTGGGCGGCGGCCCAGCTCGGCCTCAACGCCACGCTGGTGCCGGCCTCGCTACCGCCGGTCTGGTGGGCGGTCCCGGTGCTGATCCTCGCCGCCGTGCAGAACGCCGTGCTGGAGGAGGTGATCGTGGTCGGCTACCTGGTCACCCGGCTGCGCCAGCTCCAGTGGCGGCTCGGCGCGATCATCGCGGCCAGCGCGCTGCTGCGCGGCTCGTACCACCTGTACCAGGGCTTCGGCGCGTTCGTCGGCAACGCGGTGATGGGCGTCGTGTTCAGCTACTTCTACCTGCGCACCCGCCGGGTGATGCCGCTGATCGTCGCGCACACCCTGCTCGACGTGGTCGCCTTCGTCGGTTACGCGCTGCTGCCCAGAGACTGGTTCACCTGGCTCTGACCGGTCACCGCGTCGCGGGGTCGGCCGGGCTGCGCCGGTACGCGGCCACCGTCCGGGCAGCGAGCCGTTCCGCCGCCGCCCCGTCGCCCAGCGCCGCGGCGAGCACCGCCGCGCCCGGCAGCAGCCGGGACGCCAGCCGCAACGCCAGCCACCCGCCCGCCTGCGCCGTGAGCGGTGCGGCCA
>NZ_QGKR01000079.1 GCF_003172955.1 Micromonospora acroterricola
GGGGTGATCTCCTCGCACGATCGCACACCTGAGAGCGCTTCCACCACAACCGGGATGACCGCCCCTTACCGCCGGTGACCCGGCCGGGGCATGATGCCGGGCAGGCGTTCCGTCGGCCTGGACGGGACGGTCGGGGGGAGGAAACGATGACGGCAGCCGCGCACCGGCCGGCCACGCTGGAGGACGTCGCGAGGTCCGCCGGGGTGTCCCGGTCCACGGCCTCGCGGGTGATCGCCGGCACCGGGTTCGCCTCGCCGGCCGCCCGGGAGCGCGTCGCGGCGGCCGCCGACCGGCTCGGCTACGTGCCCAACCCGGCCGCCCGGGCTCTGGTCCGCGGCGGGGGCGTACGGCTCGTGGTGGCGGTCGCCGGGCCCGGCGCGTCGGTGCTGGACGACCCGTACGTCCACCGGGTGGTCGGCGCGGCGGCCCGGGTCTGCGCGCCGGCCGGCATCGGGGTGGCGCTGCACTGGCTCCCGCTGGGCGAGCGGAGCAGCCTGGACCGGCTCGCCGGCGACGGCAGCGTGTGCGGCGTGGTGCTGGTCAACACGACCGAGGAGCTGCTGGAGGCGGTGCCGCGGTCGCTGCGCGGCCGGGTCGCCTCGATCGGCATCGGCTCCGCCACCGTGCCGTCCTTCGACGTCGACAACGACGCCGGCGCCAGCGAGGTGCTGCGTCACCTGTACGCCACGGGTCGCCGCCGGATCGCCATGGTGAGCGGCCCGCGCTGGCTGCCGTGCTCGCAGCGGCCGGTGGTGGCGTACCGCCGGCTGATGCGTCAGGCGGGGATGCCGGAGCGCGTGCTGCCCGGCGACTTCACCGCGGCGAGCGGCCGGGCGGCGGCCGGCGAGGCGCTGCGGCGCTGGCCGGACCTCGACGCGATCTACGCGATCAGCGACGAGACCGCGTTCGGGGTGATCGCCGCGCTGCGCGACGGCGGCGTGCGGGTGCCCGGCGACGTGGCGGTCGCCGGCTTCGACGACATCCCACTGGCCGGCATGACCGCCCCCGCGCTGACGACCGCGAGCCACCCGGTGGGCCGGATCGCCGCCGCCGCGGCCACGGCCGTGCTGGACCGGCGCCCGGCCGCGCCGGTGACTCTCTTCCCGTCCGCCCTGGTGGCCCGCGACAGCGCCTGACCCGCTGCCGGCGGTTAACCCGTGGCGCGCCGGGTAACCGCGGCGCAGACCCCTGCCGACAGCGAGGAGCGGTGACCCGTGTCCGACCTCAGGCCGCCGCAGCAGGACCCGGCGGACGACGCCCACCCCGGCCGGTTGACCGCCCGCGCCCACCCGCCGGTGGCGTCGACGCCCGCCGGGCTCGTGCCACTGACCGACGCCGACGGTGGGCCGTTGGCCATGGTGTACGCCCCGGAGCCCGCCGCCGACGGCGCCGCGTACCGGCTGGTGGTGCTGCTGCACGGGGCCGGCGGCTCGGCGCGGCAGGGCCTGGACCTGTTGCTGCCGGTCGCGGACGCGTACCACCTGCTCCTGGTCGCCCCGAAGGCGTCGGCGAGCAGCTGGGACCTGATCGCGGGCGGCTTCGGCGTGGACGTGCGGCGCATCGACCGGCTGCTGGGCACCGTCTTCGACGGCTATCCGGTGCGCGACGTGACGTTCGGCGGGTTCTCCGACGGCGCCTCGTACGCGCTCTCGCTGGGCCTGGCCAACGGCGACCTCGTCGACGCGGTGCTGGCCTTCTCCCCCGGTTTCGCCGCGCCGCCGGTCACCCGCGGCCGGCCGCGGATCTTCGTCTCGCACGGTGTGGACGACCGCGTCCTGCCGATCGACATGTGCAGTCGCCGCTTCGTCCCGCACCTGGACAGCCTCGGCTACGACGTCACCTACGAGGAGTTCCCCGGCGGCCACGAGATTCCCGCCCTCGTACGCCAGTCCGCCACCGCCTGGCTGACCGCCCCGCGCTGACCGCCGGGGGCGCCGCTGTCAGAGGGCCGCCGAGACGGTCGACGGCAGGCCACCACGTCAGATCCCGGGGAGGCCGAGGGCGTCGTCGACCCGGGTGAGAACGGTGACGTCGTCGTCGGGGTTGAGGCCGCGCAGCAGGTCGATGGCCGTGGCCCGGACCTGGCCGATGATCATGGCGAGTGGCAGGGTCTGGGTCGACGCGAAGAGCTGCCCGGCGGTGTGCACGGCGGCCAGCGCCGCATCCTCCGCCCGGGCGGCGTGGCCGTCGGCGGCCTCCTCCCGCCCGTCCAGGTCGGCGGCGAGCGCCGCGCCGGCCTCTCCGACCGCCTCGGCCAACGATCGCAGCGCGCCGCCCAACTCCGGCGGCGCCGGGGCGTGCAGCCGGCTGAGCGTCACCCCGGCACGGGCCAGCACCCGGACGTTGCGGACGGCGTAGTCGATCTGCCGGATCGACTCGTCCACCGACCGCAGCCGGCCGATGTGCCGGCGTCGCCGCAGGTTGAGCCGCAGCGCCTCGCCGGCCGCGAGCACCCCGTCGCGCAGCCCTGCGACCTGGGCGTCCATGTCCCGGGCGCGGGCCAGGGCGTCACGCGCGGCGGCCTCGTCGCGGCAGTCCAGCGCGTCGGCGATCCCGTCCAGCAGGGCGGCCAACTCGTCGAAGGTCCGCCGCACCTCGGCGACCAGCGGGGCCAGCGGGCGCCGGGCGTCGACCAGCAGGCTGACCGCGAGCGCGACCGCGCCGCCGATCAACGCGTCGACGAAGCGGAACGGCACCAACGAGCCGTCCGGCGGCGCCACCACCACCAGGTAGAGCGCGGAGACCGCGGCCTGCACCAGCGTCACTCCGGTGGCCCCGAACGCCACCGCGAGCAGGACCGTGAGCAGGATGACGGTAAACACCGTCCAGGTGCCGCCCGGGCCCAGCGCCTGCACCACCAGGTCCGCGACCAGCACCCCGGCGGCGACCCCGAGGACGACCTCGACGGCCCGCCGGATCCGCTGCCCCCGGGCCTGACCGAGGACGATCAGCGCGGCGGCCGGCGCGAAGAAGGGCTGCGGGTGCCCGAGCAGCCGGGTGGCCAGCAACCAGGCCACCGTCGCCGCGAGGGTCGCCTCCAGCACGGGCCGCCAGCCGTGCCGCAGTCGCCCGCCGGCCACCCGCAGGCCGCTGAACCGCACCGTCCCCACCTCCCCCACCCCGCTTCCGGATGTCGAGGCTCCCGGGAACGGTCACCGGCGGCCGCCGGAGTCTCACGGGCCCGGAGCGCCCCTCGCGATCGTCTACCATCGCGCGATGGACCCCCTCACCGGGCTGCTCGACGGTCCCCGGGCCCGGGGCGCGTTCCTGCTCCGCTCGGTGTCCGACCCGCCGTACGCGCTGCGGATCGAGGACCGGGCGCCGCTCACCGTCGTGGCGCTGGTCGACGGCGCCGCCTGGCTCGTTCCGGACGACGCCGCCCGGCGACGCTGCGCCCCGGTGACGTGGCGGTGCTGCGCGAGCCGGACGCCACGCTGGGCGCGGTGGCCCGGCGGGTCGGCTACGCCAGCCCGTACGCGCTGAGCACCGCGTTCCGCCGGGCCCGGGGGGGCAGCCCGAGCCAGCACCGGACCGGGGTGGCGGCCGGCTGACGCCCGGCGGGTCAGTTCCCGGTCAGGGCGCGCAGCAGCGTGCGGACGGCGCCGGCCAGGTCGTCGCGGCTGGCGGGGCTGCCCGCCGGCGGGGCGGTGAGCGCGCCGGCGCCGACGAGCCGGTCGAAGAGCAGCCCGTCCACGAACGCGACGAACTGGTCGCCCTGCCGGTGGGGGTCGGTGGCGCCGGCCCGGGTGAGCAGATCCCGGGCCTGGACCCGCAGGCCGGTGCCGTGGTGCAGGATGCCGCGCAGCTCGGGGCGGTGCACCGCCTCCAGCAGGCAGGCGTAGCGGGCCAGCGTCCGGCTGCGCCCGGTGGTCAGCCACCGGTCGAGCACGTCGGCGACGCCGGCGGCGAGCCGGTCGAGGTCGCCGCTGTCGAGCCGGGGACCGGGTGTCGGTGGTGGCGCGACGGTCGGCAGCTCGTGCGCCGTCAGGTCGGCCCGGTCCCGTTCGGCGAGCCGGGCCACCACCGCCTCGATCAGCGCCTGCCGCGTCCGGAGGTAGGCGGAGGTGGTGCCGGGCGCCATCCCGGCGCGACCGTCCACCGCCCGGTGCGTCAGCGCCCGCATGCCGCCGTCGGCGATCAGCTCGATGGCGGCGTCCGCCAGCAGGGCGATCCGGTTCGTCCGGGCCGTCACGCCTCCCCCTTCCCGTGGTCCGCAGGTAGTATCACTCTTCTACAGGTGTAGAAGGGGTGGTCGACGTGAACGACCCGCACGCGGTGGTGGTCGGCGCCGGGATCGGCGGGCTCAGCGCGGCAGTCGCCCTGCGCCGACAGGGCTGGCGGGTCACCGTGCTGGAGCGCGCCGCCGAGCTGCGCGAGGTCGGCGCCGGGCTGACACTGATGGCCAACGCGCTGCGCGGCCTGGACGCGCTCGGTCTCGGCGCGGCCGTGCGCCGGGGCGAGCACGCCGAGGCGCCCGGCGGCATCCGCGACCGGCGCGGTCGATGGCTGTCCAGGGTGGACGGTGCGGAGATGACCCGCCAACTGGGCACCACCGCGCTCGGCGTGCACCGGGCCACCCTGCACCGCATCCTGCGCGAGGCGCTGCCGGCGTCGTCGCTGCGGACCGGGGCCGAGGTGGAGCACGTCGAGCCCGGCCCGGACCGCGCCGAGGTGCGCTACCGGGGGCCCGACGGCACGCGGAGGCTCACCGCCGACCTGGTGGTCGGCGCCGACGGCCTGCGCAGCCGGCTGCGCGCCCAGCTCTGGCCGGAGATTCCCGCCCCGGTGTACGCGGGGTCGACGGCCTGGCGTGCCGCCATCGCGTTCCCCGACCCGGTCCCGGCGGCGATCACCTGGGGCCCGGCAGCCGAGTTCGGCATGGTGCCGATCGGCGCCGGCCAGCTCTACTGGTACGCCGCGCTCACCGCTCCGCCCGGCGAGCACGCCCCGGACGAGCTGGCGGCCGTTCGGGAGCGCTTCGGCACCTGGCACGCGCCCATCCCGGAGCTGCTGGCGGCGACACCGCCCGGGGTCGTGCTGCGCAACGACATCCACCACCTGGCCACCCCGCTCCCCTCGTACGTGCGGGGACGCGTGGCCCTGCTCGGCGACGCCGCCCACCCGATGACGCCCAACCTCGGGCAGGGCGCCGGCCAGGCGATCGAGGACGCCGTGGTGCTCGGCGCCGTCTGCGCCGCCGGGGCCGAGGGCCTGCCGGCCGTCCTCGCGGCGTACGACCGGCAGCGTCGACCCCGCAGCCAGGCCGTCGCCCGCGCCTCCTTCCGGGCCGGCCGGTACGGCCAGCAGCTCCGGAACCCGCTGGCCGTCACGGTGCGGAACGCCGCGTTACGGCTCACGCCTGCGCGGGCCACCCTGCGGGGGATGGCCCGCCACGCCGACTGGCGGCCTCCGGCGCCGGTGCGGTGACCGGGACGGTCGCCGTTCAGCCGGTCGTGGCGCCGGTGTGGTCGGGCGAGGCGAGGAACCGGGTCAGCACCTCGACCGTGCCCGGCGTGTAGGGGCGGCCGTCGAGCACCTGGTCGGCCGGCACGAACACCATCGCCTCCCCCTCGCCGAGCACCACGTCCTCCTGCCGGGCGCGGGTGCTGCCGACGAAGTAGTGCTTCACCCGGCCCAACTCGGGCAACGGCTGGACGGCGTACGGGCGCAGCGGGCCGTCGGCGCGCAGGCCGGTCTCCTCCCACAGCTCCCGCTCGGCGGCCTGTTCCGGAGTCTCGCCCGGCTCGCCGTGCCCACCGGGCAGCCCCCACACGTTCGGGTGGTACTCGGCGTTGCCGTCCCGCAGTTGCAGCAACAGTCGGCCGTCCGGGTCCACCAGCAGCACACACGCGACCACGATCACGCCCTCAGCCTAGGCCGGGCAGGGGGCGTCCCCGCCGAGCCGGACGCCCGGTAGGCCCGCTCTCCCCATGCCACAAGGCGCCCGCGGGTGGCGGCGTCACCGGGGCCGGCTTTCCCCACAGGAGGGAAATCGGTGCGAAAACCGCGGTGGGCCAAAACTCCAGGGTAGTCAATTGTGCCGGCATCGGCCTCAGCCGAACATGACAGCGCACCGGTAAGATCGGCGACTGCGATGTGACTGATCGCTGACTGCTCGTGGTGATAGCGATCACACACACTGAGCCCATGAACAGGAGAGTCAACCGCGGTAAGGCACTCCGCGTCGCGGTGTGTCTCCTTCTTCTCGCCGTTCTGAGCGGCTGCATGCAGCTCAACATGGGGCTCACCGTCAACGCCGACGACACGGTCGACGGGCAGCTGCTGCTGACCGCCCAGAAATCCCTGCTGACCTCGCGCAACAAGAACGTTCCGGTGGCCTTCGCGGAGCTGCGGCAGAACATTCCCGCGCTGCCGTCCGGCGAGGAGACCGTTTACGAGGACAGCCAACTCTTCGGCACCCAGATCAGTTACCGGAAAGCACCGCTGGCGAGCTTCGACAGCGAGAGCGTCAAACTGGTCCGGGACGGCGATTTCTACCGCTTCACGTTGCCGCTCGACCCGAAGAAGTACGGCGGAAAGATGGCCGAACAGAATCCGCAGCAGCAACAGGCTTTCCTCAAACTGATGTCGTTCGAGATCTCGGTGACATTTCCCGGTCGGGTGATCGACACCAATGGCACCCTCAACGGCCGGTCGGTCAGCTGGAAGGTGGACTCCAACCAGGACAAGCCCACCGAGTTGCGGGCCGTCGCCGAAGCCCCGCCCCGGCCCTCGGCCTCGCCGGTCGCCGCCGCCGACGAAGGCGGGTTCCCCTGGCTGCTGATCGTCGGCGGTCTGCTCCTCCTGCTGCTGCTCGCCGCGGTGGTCGTACTCCTTCTACGTCGCCGTCGCCCGACGGCGCCGGCCGCGCCCGGTCCGACCTCGCCGGGCGCGGC